>JACNJR010000086.1 GCA_014382495.1 Candidatus Cloacimonadota bacterium
ACCGTGAAGGACAATTGGAACATCGCAATGAATTTCCTTAGCAATTTTTTTTATGTATTCTGTCACTTTATTTTCGTCGAGTGCGTAACTGAGTTGCGAGCGGGCGACTTCAAAAATGATAGCAGCATTCTGTTTCATTGCTGCACGTAGATGCCCTTCTATTTGATTATAACTTACGATATTTGTGGCAATTAGAGCTTTGTTGGTTTTCCTCAATTTTTCAAATACTTTATGTCCCGGTGCAAAAATTTCATCTTTTGAAAGTGAAATAATATCTTTTGTATCTGAAGAATTTACCGCTTTGAGGTATTGATTATCCCTTTTTTCGATGAGAAATGAAATTGGCTTTTGAAGCTCCTCGTTCAGTTCATTTTCGATTACATAAGCGCCCCAGCCCTTGTGCGACGACCAATCTTTTCCCCACCATTCTGCGGATGCGTAATTCTGATGATTGATATCGTTGAAAACTTTCCACCACCATTTGTCTTCTGAAATCGCTTTATTCAATCTTTTTTCTACTTTTTGGGAAATTTTTTCTGCGAGCGAAATTGCTTCTTTCCAAACTGATATTTCCTCTTGATTTGCACTATCTTTTTTTCGTGCATTAAAACCATCGATAAGTTCATTGAACACATTTTTCCACCATTTGACAGAAGTTTTTCCGATTCCGTTCAGTCCGACATAAGGTCTATCGACATGAATATGAGCGAAATGTCCGCAAAAATCTTCCCAAACAAGCATCTGCGGCTCATTCCAAAGATTTTCATTCATACATTTTTGATAATATTTGATAAATTTTTGACGCATCACTTCTACTTTTCCATCAAAAAAATCTTTCTCAAATTTCTTTTGCGAATCGTTGTATTCGACCAATTTTTCTGCCCACCAACGCATTCTATCTTTTGCGATTTCTTCGTCATTCCAATGCTTTTTTACGAGTTTTTCTGATTCCGTATTTCCATAGAAATTGTAACCTTTGTAAACAGGAAGATGAAATTCAAGAAGATTGAGAAAAGCCCACAAATCGTGATTGCCTGTAATGAGCTTGGCAATTCCGAGATTTACCAATTCTTCTGCGATTTTGAAACATTTGATGCCATAAGGTCCGCGGTCTAAAAGGTCGCCCAAAAGATGAATTTTCAAGTCAATTTTCTGGATATCAACATTTTGTTCCTGCAATTGTTTTTGAATAGATTTTTCCGGAAAAATTTCATCATTTAGTTGAACTGTTTTTTTAATTTTTTGCGAAACAATGTCAGCAAGATATTTGAGAAGTAGATTTATCTCACCATGAAAATCTGGAATAATAATAATCTCTGGCAAACCACTTGAATCAGAATTTTTAATTTCTGAATCGAGCAGTTCTAATAGGTTTTTTATTTGCTCTTTTCTTGACATTCTAACCCCCAGATTTTTTATTTTTTTATAAGATATATTTAAAACAACACAAAGAATAATTTGCAAATAAAGTAAAGAAATTTTTATGTCAAGTTTATGTATCGATTTTCAATTTTGATTAAACACAAATCTAACTTGACAAATATTCTGCCAAACAAAGATTTTATGAAATAGAAGGAAAAATGAAAAATAATAATAACAATGAAATTAGAGTTCGTTTTGCGCCAAGTCCGACTGGATTTCTGCATGTTGGAGGTTTGCGCACAGCACTTTTTAATTATCTATTTGCGAAAAAAAACAGCGGAAAATTTATTCTTCGAATTGAAGATACTGACAGAAAAAGATTTGTTTCTGGCGCTCTGGAAAATTTAATTTCTACATTGAAATCAATCGGACTCGCTTATGATGAAGGTCCAAAAATTGGCGGCTCTTTTGGCCCATATATTCAATCAAAACGAACAGAAATTTATAAAAAATATGTGCAAGAATTACTCGATTCGGGCGACGCATATTATTGCTTTTGTTCAGAAAAACGATTGGAAAAGTTGCGTAAAGATAGACGGAAAAGAAAATTTTCATTAATGTATGATGGTAAGTGCAGAAATCTTTCAAAAGAGGAAATTGGGAAAAAATTCGAGCAGAAAATTCCGTATGTAATTCGGCTGAAATTTCCAAAAAACGGCACGACAATTTTTTATGATAAAATTCGCGAAAAAGTGGAAGTTGAAAACAATCTTGTTGAAGACCAAATTCTCATAAAAGCCGACGGATTTCCAACTTATCATCTTGCGAATGTTGTCGATGACCATTTGATGAAAATTTCGCATATTATTCGTGGCGAAGAATGGCTCTCCAGCACGCCTAAACATATTTTTCTTTATCAAGCATTCGGTTGGGAAATTCCTAAATTTGTGCATCTTCCACTTCTTCTTAATCCCGACAAAAGCAAGTTGAGTAAGCGTCAAGGCGATGTGGCTGTGGAGAATTATCTTAAAAAGGGTTATCTCCCGGAAGCGTTGCTGAATTTCGTTGCACTTTTGGGTTGGCACGCTGCCGACGATAGAGAAATTTATTCTTTACAAGAATTAGAAAAATTATTCTCCATAAAAAGAATCACGAAATCTGGTGCGGTTTTTGACTTGGAAAAACTGAATTGGATGAATAGTCATTATCTTCGCAATCTTGGTTTGGAACTTGTCGCAGAAAGAGCAAAACCATTTTTTGAAGAGGCAAAATTTGATGTTTCGGATAAAGAAAAATATCTGAAAATCATCTCAATGGGACGACAGCGAATTTCAAATCTTTCTGAAATAGTTGTTCAAACTGAGATGTTTTACAGAAATTTGAAATTTTCAAAAGAAGACAATGAGATTATTTCTGAAGAAAATTCGCAAAAAATCTATTCATTTTGGATTAAAGAAATTCGCAAATTTCAAAAGTTATCAGATGAAGATATTGCAAATTTGATTAAAAAAACTTCCGAAAAATTTTCAGTAAAAGGAAAAAATTTGTATTTTCCAATTCGTCTGGCTTTGTATGGAAAATGTCACGGTCCTGATTTGCCAATTATAATTGACATTTTAGGAAAAAACGAAGTAATTAAAAGATTTCAAAATTTAATTATAAAATAAAAAGTTGAGGGAAAATGGCAAAAAAAGAATCTACTTCACCATCAAATTTTATCAAAAATATTGTTGAAGAAGATATTCGAGCAGGCAAACATAATGGGCGAATTCACACTCGTTTTCCGCCGGAACCAAATGGTTATCTTCACATTGGACACGCAAAAGCAATCTGTCTAAATTTCGATCTCGCAGCGGAATACAAAGGTTTGTGCAACCTTCGTTTTGATGATACTAATCCGACAAAAGAAGAGACAAAATATGTCGAAGCAATTAAGGAAGATATTCATTGGCTCGGATTTGATTGGGATGATCGGCTCTATTATGCGTCTGATTATTTCAAAATTTTATACGAATATGCCTTGAAATTAATCGAAAAAGGTAAAGCGTATGTCTGCGATTTGAGCCCGGATAAAATTCGTGAATATCGCGGAACTCTTACTGAGTCCGGCAAAAATAGTCCATATCGAAATAGAACTGTTGAAGAAAATCTGGAATTATTTGAAAAAATGAAAAATGGAAAGTTTGAAAATGGAAAATGTGTGCTTCGTGCAAAAATCGATATGTCATCGCCAAATATGAATATGCGCGACCCAATTATGTATCGGATTCTTCATACAAAACATCATAGAACTGGCGACAAATGGTGCATTTACCCGAGTTATGATTTTACTCACGGGCAATCCGATTCAATCGAGAAAATTACGCATTCACTTTGTGACCTTGGCTTTGAAGGACATCGCCCTTTATACAATTGGTTTATTGAGAATCTTGAAATTTTTCCTTCGCGTCAGATTGAATTCGCGAGATTGAATTTATCTTATACGGTTTTGAGCAAACGAAAATTACGAGAATTAGTTGAAGGAAATTTTGTTTCCGGCTGGGATGACCCGAGAATGCCGACTCTTTCTGGACTTAGAAAAAGAGGATTCACCCAAAAATCTATCAGAGATTTCTGCGAACGAATTGGGATGGCAAAAGCAGAAAGTTTAGTGGATATTGCTTTGCTGGAACATTGCCTTCGCGAAGATTTGAATAAACGAGCCCAAAGAGTAATGGCTGTTTTGAATCCTCTTAAAATTATAATAGACAATTATCCCGAAGGGAAAACAGAAGAATTGGATGCAGTCAATAATCCAGAAGACGCAAGTATGGGAATGCGAAAGGTGCCATTTTCCAAAGAAATTTTCATTGAGCAAAATGATTTTATGGAAGAACCTCCTAAAAAATTTTGGCGTTTATCTCCTGGAAAAGAAGTTCGCCTACGATATGCTTATTTTATCAAATGCGAAAAAGTTGTGAAAGACGCCGCTGGAAATGTTGTAGAAGTTCACTGCACTTACGACCCAAAAACAAAAGGTGGCAATGCGCCAGATGGGCGAAAAGTAAAAGCGACTTTACATTGGGTTTCTGCCAAACAAGCGATTAATGCTGAAGTTAGGCAATATGACCGACTTTTTTCGGTTGAAAATCCATTGGCAGAACAAGATGATTTCAAAGAATATCTAAATTCGGATTCGCTGAAAATTCTCACAAATTGTAAACTTGAGCCAAGTTTGGAAAATGCTAAAAGTGATACTCAATATCAATTTGAACGACTTGGATATTTTTTGATTGACTCAAAAGATTCTTCAAACAAGAAATTGGTTTTTAACCGCACTGTAACCCTGCGCGACACTTGGGCAAGAATTCAAAAAGCACAGAAGAGTGATAAAAAATAAACAGGTGTCGGAGTGGAGTGCTGTCTGCCAAAAAAATTGGCGGATCCACCTCTGGCGGAAAACGAGGAGCGAAGCACCTGCGAAAAGTTCGTCTTCCGATAAATCGGAATCCTCGTTTTCGCACTCCAAATAAAATCAAATTATGCTTTCTAATATTAAAGGTCAGGAACGGGCAATAAATATTCTGAAGAATATTATATCGTCGGAAAAAATTGCACAAAGCTATCTCTTTTACGGACTTTCCGGCATAGGAAAATTAACCACTGCATTTGAGTTTGCCAAAGCTGTAAATTGCTCAAATCAAAAAAATTATGATTGCTGTGATAATTGCTCATCTTGCCACAAGATTGACCATTTTTCCCATCCAGATATTCATTTTGTTTTTCCAACTCCAAAATATGAAATTTCTGCAGACGGTGAATATAAAAAGGAAAAAGACCAACTTCAGGTTCAGAATTTCATCGAGCAAATGAAATTCACACCATATTTGCGCTATCAATTTTCAAAAGCGACCTCAATTCAAATTGATACTATCAGAAATCTCGAGCGAAAAATCTGCTTCAAACCGAATGAAGGAAAATATCGAATTATAATTATTGTAGAAGCAGATAAAATGACAAGAGGTGCGGCAAATGCCTTCTTGAAAACACTTGAAGAACCGCCAAATTACGCGATTATTATTCTGACAACCACAAAATTTTCCGCACTTTTGCCAACAATTATTTCAAGATGCCAAAAGATAAAATTCAATTCTGTCTCATCAGAAATTATCGAAAATCATCTGATAAAAAATTACAATGTTGATAAAATTCAAGCAAAAATTATTTCGCGAATTTCTAATGGAAATGTAGCAAAAGCGATTTCAATGTCGCAAACAGAAATAGCGGAAGCGAGAGATATAGCACTCGATTTCATCAATTTTATTATTGAAAAAGATTTTGAAGGAATCAATGATTTTTCTGATAATTTCAGACAAAATCGGAATGAAGATTTATTGAAAGAGATTTTGGATTTCATAATTCTCTGGTTTGGTGATTTGATTTATCTTATTTACAATTCAGAAAAAATTGTAAACATTGATCAGAAAGATAATTTAATGAAATTTTATCAAAAAACAGAACTTTCGGAAAAAAATATTCGAGAAATTATCGACCTAATTGAAAAAGCCAAACATCTGATTTCTGGGCACATAAATTTTGAACTTATTGCGATTGACACTTTCTTTCAGATTTATAAGCGAGTTTATCAGAATCAGAAGAGATAAGATGAGCCCACGAAATACGCAAAAAATATCTTATACAAAATTTGATAAAGTTCTTGACAAAAGATTTAGTTCTCTTAAATGAAAACTTTGTTAATGGGATTTTTAAAAATGTTCATTTCTTTGGTCGGTTTTCTACAGAACAAAAGTAGAAAGATTATATTAACCAACAAAAAAAAGGAGAAAAAAATGAAAAAAGTTAGTTTG
>JACNJR010000090.1 GCA_014382495.1 Candidatus Cloacimonadota bacterium
AAGATTTATTTTAATTAATTAAAGCGTAAAACTTGACGAAAATAATTCACTATTTCAGATTGATTTATTATGAAAAAATCTATAAAACAAATTCATTTCGAAAAGAAAATCAAAAAATTGCTGACTGGAAAACCCCTCAAAGTTGCTGAATACATCTTTGCTGATAAAGAGATTCAGCATCTTCACGATTACGCAAATGTTGTTTCAATAAAACGGCTTGGCTTAAATGACCACGGTCCAGTTCATATGCGCAAAGCCGCATTGAACACAATTTTGATGTTTGACCTTCTGAAGAATGCGGGCATAAAATTTAATCTAACAAAAGAGAAAGTTTGTAATTCTGAAGATAGTAAAATTGCCATCTTAATCGCCGCATTATTACACGACATTGGAATGACTGTTTGCCGCGAAAAACACGAGATTATGAGTTCCTTTTTAGCAATTCCGATAATAGAACGAATACTGAATAAATTCTATGAAAATGATCTGAACAGACAGGTGATTTTGAAATCGCTAATTATTGAGTGCATTTTAGGGCATATGGCGAATCAGAAGATTTATAGTTTGGAAGCTGGGCTCGTGCTAATCGGCGATGGTTGCGATATGGAACAAGGACGAGCAAGAATTTCCACTATTCTTGCTGAGAAACCACAAAGAGGCGACATCCACAAATATTCATCAAGCGCTATCGAAAAAGTTTTCATCACAAAAGGTGAAAAAAGACCGATAAAAATTGTGGTTGAAATGAATGAATCTGTCGGATTTTTCCAAATTGAGGAAGTCCTTTTCCCAAAAATTTCCTCAAGCCCAGTAAAAAAATATATCGAATTGCATGTTAGGGTTAAGGATAAAGAGATAAAAAAATATTTGTAACGCAAAAAAACTTGACAAACTTTTTAACATATAAAAAAATGCCATTGAGAGTTTTTGATATGAAAAAATATATTGTAATCTCGTTGCTGATGTATTTTTTAATCAGCATTTCTGCATTTGCTGATCCGCCAGCAGGATATTATGACTCTGCTGAAAATTTGGTTGAAGATGAGTTAAGATTCGAGCTTCACAATATTATTTCCACAAATTCTTTAACAAGTTATGTTAATGCAAAAAAAGAAATTTTCGGATATATCGACAATGACAATGGAACTATAAAATGCGTCTATACTGGTTTTGAAGTATTTCATAATTACGGAGATATTGAGAATCCTGCAGAATTTGATTGTGAACACTCTTTTTGCCAAAGTTGGATTGATGAAAAAATTGTAGGGACCGAAAATAGCATCGCAAAAGCAGATATTCATCACCTTTTTCCTACGAAAAGTGCTGTCAATATTGCACGCAGTAATAATCCGCTTGATGATGTTCAAAATATTACGCATTCTTATTCGGAGGATGGCGGGCTTACAACAAGTTTTTTAGGTGAAAATTCTGATGGAAATTCAGTTTTCGAGCCTACTGACCAACATAAAGGGGATGTGGCACGAGCATTACTCTATTTTGATGTACGATATGAGACCGGATTATTTTTCGAAAATGTTGATATGCTTGAAACGCTGATTGGATGGCACTTGCAAGATTCTGTTAGTGAAAAAGAGATTAACCGAAATGATGCAATTTATGACTATCAAACAAATCGAAATCCATTCGTTGACCATCCAGAATTTGTGGAATTAATTTGGAATGAAGAGCCAGCATTGACCGTCTCTTTCCCGAATGAAACAATTACTTTGGGCTTAGGTTTTACCTATTCAATAACTTGGTTTTCGCATTATTTCTATAACGATGTAAGGATAGAAATTTTTGATGAAAGTTCTGGCGATGCTATCGAATTGGTAAATTCTACGGAAAATGACGGAAGATGGGAATGGACAATTTCGCAAGATTTAATTCCAGATGATGATTATAAAATCAGAATTTCCGATGTTGAAAATGTCGATTTCTATGATGAGAGTAACGAAAATATTTCAATTATAGAAACTAATCCGAATTCTGGTCTTTTCATCTCCGAATATTGTAAAGGAACGAGCTACAATAAATATATCGAAATATTCAACGGCACGGGAGCTTGTGTAGATTTTTCCAAATATTCTCTGAAAATGTATCATAACGGAAATTCAGACCCAAATTATACAATAGAATTTTCAAATCTTCTAAATAAGGATATGGTTTTTATAATCTCAAATCCTTCCGCAAACACTACAATTTTGAATGCGGCAGACATTCTTTATGGCGGAATTCAATTCAATGGCGATGATGCTGTTGGGTTATATAAAAATGATGAGTTGGTTGATATAATTGGGATTATTGGAGAAGATCCGGGAAGTGGTTGGAATGTTGCTGGAATCCCAAACGCAACAAAAGATCATACTCTTGTTCGAAATGAATTAATTACTGGCGGAAATTTCGATTGGAATGTTTCGGCTGGAACAAATTCAGAAAATTCTGAATGGATTGTTTATGGCTGCAATACTTTTGATTATCTCGGTTCTCATTTTATGAATGTTGAACTTGATACTCCTCAAAATGTTGTTGTTTTATTGGATAATCAAAATATCACAATTAGTTGGGAACAGGTTGATAGAGCAACTTCATACAAAGTTTACTCTTCTGAAAATCCTTATTCAGATTTTACTGAAGATATGTCTGGTACTTTTGACGGAACAACTTGGACAGCTTCAATAAGTGGCAGCAAGAAATTCTTCTATATTACAGCTGTAAGCGAATAATCTGAAATTTTTCTAATCAAATTTAATATTTACTCCAATATAATTTCCAGCAAAAAGTAAAGAAATCCTTTGGTTTTCATTTTGCACTTTATGCAAATGTGGAATTAAATATCCAATCGCAGAACCAACAATCGCACCGCAAATTACATCAGTTGGAAAGTGGTTTCCACTTGCAACTCGCAATGCACCTGTTGCAGTTGCCAATGACAAATTTGCAATCCAAAACATCGTCGGATTTTTGCCACCTTTTTGTTGATAAAGTATAGATGCAAAAACCGCAGCTGAAAATGCTGTTGATGCGTGCATAGACGGAAATGAAAATCTTGCTTCTCGGCTTTGGCTTCTTGATTTTCCCTCTTCATTGTAAGTGTATGGTCGATTTCTTTTCGTCAAATACTTTCCCCATTTCACCAATGCAGATTGCAAATACATAACTTCGCCATAAATAATCATATCTGAAAAAAAATTCTCTTTATCAATAAAAAGTGAAGTCCCAATCGGAATTAGAAAATTAGCATAAACCGTATAATCGCTTGCATCTTTCAAATTTAAATCATACAAATCTGCTGCAAATCTGTCCAAAATAAAAATATCATTCTTGTCTAAATTACCAACTTTATCTTGTGAGAGACCATTGATGTCTCTTTTGAATAAATTCGCTGACAAATCCAATCCTAAACTTGTGATAATAATTGAAATGTCTAATTTATATGATAATTTCCATTCATTTGCTTGAAGAAAATTAAAAAACAGGAAAATGATGGTGAGATAAAAAAATATTTTTCTTTTCAATTTTAGTTTTATAAAGTTGCGACCATTACTGCCTGAATTGTCCAAACGCGATTTTCTGCTTCGTCAAAAACTTTTGAAAATTTGCTTTCGAATACATCATCTTCCACTTCGCAGATTTCAGGATATTTTTGGGCAACTTCGGTTTTTAAATTATGAAAAGATGGAAGGCAATGCAGAAAAATCATTTCTGGATTTTCAGTTAAGTTGAGCATCTTTTTGGTAATTTTATATGGTTTTAATAATTTAATTCTTTCTGAAATTTTATCTTCTTCACCCATAGAAGCCCAAATATCTGTATAAATCACATCACAATTTTTCACGCCTTTTTCGATGTCATTTGTAAGCGTAATTTTTGCATTGTTTTCTTCAGCATAATTTTCACAGATTTTTACTAACTCTCGAGATGGGAACAGAGATTCGGGTGCAATAATTCGAAAATCCATACCGATTTTAGATGCGCCAACCATCAATGAATTTGCAACATTATTTCTTCCATCTCCGACATAAGCAAATTTGATTCCAGCTAATTTTCCGAAATTTTCTTTTACTGTCATAAAATCGGCAAGAATTTGGGTGGGATGAAATTTGTCGGTAAGACCGTTCCAGACGGGAACTCCTGCATATTCAGCCAGCGTTTCTACGGTTTTATGTTTAAATCCTCTGAATCCAATTCCGTCAAACATACGACCCAAAACTATTGCTGTATCTTTTGTTGTTTCTTTTTTCCCGAATTGAATATCATTTTTTCCGAGAAATTCAGGATGTGCTCCTTCGTTAAATGCAG
The DNA here is from genome assembly GCA_014382495.1 of Candidatus Cloacimonadota bacterium. Lineage (GTDB taxonomy): Bacteria > Cloacimonadota > Cloacimonadia > JGIOTU-2 > JGIOTU-2 > JACNJR01. Next base: position 4,303 of record JACNJR010000090.1, read on the forward strand.
CGGTCACAAAAGCACATCTTGTTCGTGTAGAAGATTTTTCAAAAAGCAAGACAATGTTTTTACTCTCCAATTTCTTCTTCAAAACACCATTTTTCTTTTCTGCTTTCAGTTTTATTGCAAAATCAATCAGGTAAATAATCTCCTGTTTTGAAAAATCTTTTAAGGTTAAAAAACTTCTTTCTTTCAAATTCATTTCCATTTGTCCTCCATTTTTAGAAAATTCAATTGTTTCAATGGAAAACACTTGATGAATTTTTAGTCAAATTTAATGAAGAAAATTCTTGACATTTCAAATGAAATCTGGAAAATTTTTTACAAAAATCAAAAGAGGCGAAAGATTTTTAAGACAGAAACAAAAACTGAAAAAGCAATTTTGGTTGGTCTGCAAACAGAAAACAAAACTGCTTACGATATGGAAGAATCACTTCAGGAATTGGCACTGCTTACAAAAACAGCAAATGTAAAAATCGTTGGAACTGAAAAACAGGTTAGGTCACACCCATATCCAGCATATTATATTGGTTCTGGAAAAGCAAAAGAAATTGCAAATCTTGCACGAAAAAAGAATGCAAATGTGCTAATTTTTGACGATAATCTCACGCCTTCTCAAGATAGAAATCTAACAAAAATTACTAAACTAAAAATCATCGATCGCACTCAACTGATTTTGGATATTTTTTCTCAGCATGCAAAAACTAAACAAAGCCGCCTTCAAGTAGAATTAGCCCAACTCGAATATAATCTCTCAAGATTAAAAGGACAATGGACACATCTTTCGCGAATTGAAGGTGGAATTGGATTTCGCGGTCCTGGCGAAAAACAATTGGAAGTTGACCGAAGAAGAATTCGAGATAAAATTTCGTTTCTTAAATCAAAGCTTGAAGTGATTGAAAAAATTACAAAGACAAAAAGAAAAAAACGGGAAAAATTATTTTCAGTCGGGCTTGTCGGTTATACAAATTCTGGTAAAAGCACAATTTTAAATCGATTTACAGATTCGAAAATTTATACTGCCGACAAATTATTTGCAACTTTGGACACAATTTCAAAGGGAAAATTGCTTTCCTCAAAAGAAAAAATTATCATTTCTGATACGATTGGATTCATAAAAAAACTTCCCCCACATCTTGTTGCATCTTTTCATGCAACTTTGCACGAAATAATTCATGCGGATTTGCTTTTGCATATAATTGACATTTCACATTCGAAATTGTATGAATATATTGAGACAGTTTTTTCGACTTTGAAAAAGATTGGTGCAGATAATCGAGAGATGCTTCTTGTCTTCAATAAGATTGATCTTTTGTCCAAAAATCAGTTCGTTTTTTTGAAGAAAAAATTGAATATGGATTTTAAAAATTCTCTATTTATCTCAGCAAAAACTGGTGAAAATTTTGATAATATTGAAGATAAAATTTCTGAAATTCTTTCAGAAAGAAAAAGAATTATTCATTTGAAAATTCCAAATTCTGCTCAAAAAACTATTTCATATCTTTTTGACAAAACTGAAATTTTGAGTAAAAGATATAACAATGATTTTTCAAGATTTAAAATTAGAATTTCAAATATTTTTTATTTTCAGAATTTCGACAAATTTCGTAAATATGAAATCAAGAAAAAGCGTATGGCAAAAAGAAAGGAAATTAAGTTCAAATAAAAAAGCACCTACATTTCTGTAGATGCTTGTAAAATTTATTTTCGTCGTGGAATTATTCAACAGCCAGTCGTAACGGCATTAAGAGAAAGAGATTTTTTTCATCTTTCGGAAATTCTGTGTTGTAAAAGAGAGCAGGATCCAAACTATTCTCAAATTTAATCAGAACTTTTTCCGT
>JACNJR010000068.1:0-2387 GCA_014382495.1 Candidatus Cloacimonadota bacterium
GCGAATTTCATCGCACTCGGTTATGCAAAGCAGAAAAAAATTCCGTTCGAGATGGGTTTGATTAGAAATCATTATGTTGGCAGAACTTTTATCAAGCCGGAACAAACAATTCGAGATGAAAGCGTGGCACAGAAATTTAATGTTTTACCAAACTTTTTCAAGGACAAAAATGTAATTTTGATAGATGATTCAATTGTGCGCGGCACAACTTTGCGAAAAATTGTTAAATTGATTAAAGATGCCGGCGCAAAAAATATTCACCTTCGAATTGGTTCACCACCGGTGAGATTTTCTTGTTTTTATGGTATCGATACTCCAACGCGTACCGAATTGATTGCGAATGAAAAAAATATAGCTGAAATTGAAAATTACATTGGAGCGGATAGTTTGAAATACATTTCAAAAGATAAATTGGCGCAAACTGTTTCCAAACCACAAAATTACTGTTACGCTTGTTTTGACGGCAAATATCCGATAACACAATAATGGAAAAAATCGCAATCATCGATTTTGGTGGACAATATACCCATCTCATCTCGCGGCGCATTAGAAATCTCGGCGTTTACAGCGAAATTTATTATCCAGAAGATTTCCAAATTTCAAATGAAATTTGCGGTATAATTTTTTCTGGTGGACCGCAAAATGTAAATTCAAAAGACACTTTCAAAATCAATTTTGATATTACAAAAAGTAAAGTGCCGATTTTGGGAATTTGTTACGGTCATCAGCTTTTGGCTTCAATTTTAGGCGGGAAAATTAAGAGTGGCGAAAACACTGAATATGGTGCGACTGCCGTTCAAATTGATGCAGATTGTCGTATTTTTAACAAGATGAAAAACGACCAACAGGTTTGGATGAGTCATGGCGATTATGTTTCTTCTTTGCCCAAAAATTTCAAAATTACGGCATCGAGTGAATCCATAAAAATTGCCGCATTTGAATCTGACGACGGTCGTTTTTATGGTTTTCAGTTTCATCCAGAAGTTACGCACAGCACTAACGGAATGCAGATGTTAGATAATTTTTTGAAAAAGTGTACCGCAATTCGCGATTGGGATTCGAAGCATTTCAAAGACGATTTGATTGCAAAAGTGCGAGAAAAAGCAGTCGGGAAAAAACTGATTTTGCTACTTTCTGGCGGAGTGGATTCGATGGTCGCGCTCAAACTTTGCATTTCTGCAGTTGGCAACGAAAATATTTTTTCAATTCACGTTGATACAGGTTTTATGCGCAAAAATGAATCGCGAGAATTGAAAAAACATTTCGATAATCTCGGTTTTCAAAACATCAAAATAATTGATGCCGAAAAATTATATTTAAATGAATTAGAAGGTGTCGTTAAACCAGAAAAAAAGAGGTTGATAATCGGAAAATTGTTCGTTGATATTGCTAACGATGAACTTGCCAAATTAGACGCAAAAGAAGATTGGATGTTGGTTCAAGGCACTATTTATCCCGATACAATCGAGAGTGGAAATTCCAAAAAATCGGCGAAAATTAAGACGCATCATAATCGTGTGGAAGAGATTGAAAAGTTGATAAAAGCAGGAAAAATCATCGAACCTTTGAAAGAACTTTACAAAGATGAAGTACGCGAACTCGGCACAGAACTTGGTTTGCCAAAATTTCTCGTGCAACGCCATCCATTTCCAGGACCAGGTCTCGCTATTCGCGTTATTTGTTCTGATAAAATTAAGCGTGATGATGATTTTGAAAAAGAAGAAAAAAAATTAAATGAAATGCTTCTTAAATATGGAATGTGTGGAATTATTTTGCCAATTAAAAGCGTTGGAGTGCAAGGTGATTTTCGCACTTATCATCATCCTGCAGTTGTTTGGTTCGAAGAAAAAAAAACTCCCAATTGGCAAGTTTTGAAGAAAGTTTCCACCAAAATTATCAATAATTTGAAAACAGTAAATCGGCTTGTTTTTTCGCAAAATAAAATTGAAAAACCCAAATTAACCAAACTCTTTCTTGAAAAATCAAATCTTATGGAATTGCGGGAAGTTGATGCAATTTTACGCAAAAAAACTAATATTATCGAAGCAATTTGGCAAATGCCAATTGTGCAACTTCCACTTATAAACGATGATGGAAAACGCGATTATGTGATTCGTCCGGTTTGCTCGCAAGATGCAATGTCGGCTAATTTTTACGAAATGGATTTTTTCTACTTGAAAAATATGATTTCAGAAGTTCAAAAACTACCAAATGTGGGCGACATTTTTTATGATATTACCACCAAACCACCTGGCACGATTGAGTGGGAATGAAATAATAAAAATTGAAAATTCTGAATTTTAAGTTGACAAAAATATCAGCACTTTTTGCTTTCGCGTCAAAAAAATATTGGGAGAAAAAATGAAAAAAATATTAGTTACAGGTTC
>JACNJR010000068.1:2887-5889 GCA_014382495.1 Candidatus Cloacimonadota bacterium
AAAAGATTTGGAGTGGATACTCGCGGAGTAAGATATCCCGGAATTATTTCTAACGAAACTCTGCCCGGCGGCGGCACGACAGATTATGCTGTAGATATCTATTATGAAGCGATAAAAAAGAAACAATATACTTGTTTTCTGAAAGCTGGAACTTTCCTCGATATGATGTATATGCCGGATGCTTTGAAAGCGGCCGTAGATATTATGGAAGCAGATCCTTCCAAACTAATTCACAGAAATGCTTTCAATGTTTCTACGATGAGTTTTGACCCAGAAAAGTTAGGTGCTTCAATTCGTAAGCATATTCCTGAATTCAAATTGGATTATGAAGTAGATCCTGTTCGACAGGAAATTGCAGATAGCTGGCCCAATAATATGGATGATTCTGCCGCTAAAGAAGAGTGGGGCTGGAATTACGATTATGACCTTCCCAAAATGACGAAAGATATGCTGACAGTTTTAGGGAAGAAATTAAAGTAATGATTTTCGGAATTGGAATTGATAATATCGAAATTGCCAGAATTAAAAAGCAGATCGATAATAGCAGGAAATTCAAAGAGAAAATATTTACAGCAAAAGAGATAAAATATTGCGAATCAAAAAAGAATTATGCAGAAAGTTTTGCCGTTCGATTTGCCGCAAAAGAGGCATTTCTAAAAGCAATCGGAACTGGTTGGAGTGACGGTTTGCAATTTATAGATATTGAAATTTTGAATGATGAAAAAGGTAAACCTGAAATTAATTTGCAAGGAAAAGCAAAGCAGATAATTCAGGAAAATAATCTTGAAAATATTCATATTTCGATGTCGCATTTGAAAAAAATTGCCTCAGCAATTGTAATAATAGAAAAATAAAAAATAGGAGAAAAATTATGGCACTGAAAAGATTGAATGCTACACTTAACAAAAATCTGGAAGAATTACGCACGACCGGAAGAGATAAAGGTGTGGAATTGGTGATTAAAGAGGTGAAAAAAGCGAAAGGTAAATTCGGTCCTCGCTACATTTTAGAAGGTTACGGAGAACAGGAATTTCTTAAAATGAACGCAAATTCTTATCTCGGAATGTCGATGAATCCGGAAGTTGTCGAAGCCGAAGAAAAGGCAGCACAAAAATTTGGCGTAGGTCCGGGAGCTGTTCGTTTTATCAGCGGAACGCACACACCTCATATAGAATTGGAAAAGAAATTGGCAGAATTTCACGAGCGCGAAGCGGGTATGATTTTCAGCTCTGCTTATGTAACAAGTTTGGGCGTGATTTATCCGCTCACAACAAAAGAGACAGTTGTGGTTTCCGATGAACTTAACCATAACTGCATTATTCAAGCGATGCGACTTTCTCGTCCAGCCGCTAAATTAATCTATAAACACAATGATATGAACGACTTAAAAGCAAAAATGGAAGAAGCTGTCGGCAAAGGAAAAAGATGTATTGTTGTTACTGACGGAATTTTCTCAATGCGAGGAGATTTTTGTCCGTTAGATGAACTCACAGAAATTTGCAATAAGTTCGATGATAAATTTGAAGATGGCGTGATTACAATTGCCGATGATTCTCACGGTGTCGGCGCTTTTGGCAAAACTGGTCGCGGAACTGAAGAATTTACGGGTGGAAAAGTTGATGTTTTAATAGGAACTTTGGGAAAAGCATTTGGCGTAAATGGCGGTTATGTGGTTGCTTCCAAAACGGTTTTAGATTATCTGCGTGAGTCAGCACCGATGTATATCTATTCAAATCCGATTACCTGCTCGGAAGCGGCGGCAACGCTCAAAGTTTTGGAAATTTTAGATAGTGAAGTTGGAGTTAAAAGATTAGCACATCTTGCCAAAATGACCAAAAAATTTGAAGATGGATTAACATCTTTAGGCTTTGAAACAATTGAAGGTCCGCATCCAGTTGTGCCGTTAATGGTGCGTGATACCGCTGAAACCACAAAACTTGTGAACTATCTTACCGAAAATGGCGTTTTGGGAACTGGACTAAATTTCCCAGTCGTGCCAAAAGGTGATGAGGAAATTAGATTCCAAGTAAACGCAGACCACACCGAAGCTGATATTGATTTTGCGTTAGATGTATTGAAAAAATATACTGAAAAGTAAAAAAACTGAAAAGTAAAAAAATAGGTAATTAATGAGCAAAGGTGCGTTATTCATCGTTCCAACTCCGATTGGGAATTTACAGGATATCACTTTTCGAGCAATTGAAACGTTGAAATCAGTTGCAATTATTTACGCCGAAGATACTAGAAATTCTGGCAAATTGCTCAAACATTTTGAGATATCAACTTCGCTAAAAAGCTATCATAAATTCAATGAAAGAGCACGAGTTGATGAAATTATTTCAAAACTGAAAAGTGGGGAAGATGTCGCAATAATTTCCGATGCTGGAACTCCCGGAATTTCTGACCCAGCTCAGATAATTGTTAAAAAATGTGTCAAAAATGGAATTCAAATAATTCCAATTCCTGGAGCAATCGCCGCGATTGTGGCGCTTTCTGCTTCTGGACTTTCTACAGAAAGTTTTTCTTTTTATGGCTTTATTCCAAAAACAGAAATTAAGCAGAAAGAATTTCTAAAAAATCTCATTTCAAAAAAAGAGACATTAATTTTCTATGAATCTCCGAAACGGGTCGAACAGACCTTGCATAATTTTTTGGAGATTTTTGGAAATCGCGAAGTGGTGATTGCAAAGGAACTTACTAAAATTTACGAGACATTTTTTCGTGGAAAAATAAAAAAAGTTCTGGCTCAACTAAACGAATCAAATCTGAAGGGAGAATTTGTAATTCTGTTGGAAGGTGCTGGGGAAATAGAAGTTTCAGATTCAGGAATTGCGAATCTATTGGAAATGGAAATAATTTCTGGAAAATCCCAAAAAGATGCAGTGAAAAATGTTTCAGAAAATTTGGAAGTTAGAAAAAATCGGGTATATCAAATTTTACTGAAGTTGGGAAAATGAATAGCCAATATCCAACAAGGAAGAAAAAAAAGAATATCCAACAAT
>JACNJR010000027.1 GCA_014382495.1 Candidatus Cloacimonadota bacterium
TGCCTTGTTTGTCGTTTCAAAATTTTTGAATTCATTTTTTTTTATCAGTGTAAAATATTTTTTTTCCGGATTAAAATATATTTTATTATCTAAATTTGAAATGCTATCCCAAAATTTTTCTGATGAGATTTCTGGACTGAATTCGTCGTGAAAAAACTTTGGAATATTGCTGAAATTTTTGGAAAAATCTTTCCAATTTTCGGGTAAATTTTCCCCAATAAAATTTATAAATTCCTCTTTTTCAAAATCCAAAATGTAAGGTTTTTTCAAATTTGGTGGAGTTTTATATTCCGTTCCTGCAAGGATTTGCCGGAATCTATTTTCAGAAAAATTTACCTTACGATACGCATCCAAAATAATCCATTTGCCAACTTCAGATTCTCTGGCAAAAATTATATTTTCATATCGATTTATAAGTTCGAAAATTAAGCGATATCGAATATTTATCCCATAAATATCTTTTTTTTGAAAAAAAATTGAAATCACTTTGTCATTTTTTTCAATTGAAATTTTTCCCGCGAAAGTTTTGTTCAAATGTTGTGAAATAATTTTGGTAAAAGGTGTTTCTTCTTTTTCATTCGGTCGTTCATTTGAAAAAAAGCAAATTGAATCACCAGAAATTATGGAAATATTAAAAAAATGTTGTTGAAATTCTAAAATATATTTTTTGTCATTACAATAAAATTTTTTGAACTTTTTATCGCGAATTTTGTCAGAATTTTCTCTTACCCAAATTTTTAAAAAAATAAAATCCATAATCGTGAATTATGGATTGAGAAAATACAAGTCAATAAATTTTTATTAAGATTGTCGCAATTCGACTAAGACACCATTTGTGGATTTTGGATGGATAAAAGCAACTTTGGTTCCACCTGCACCGATTTGTGGTTTTTGGTCAATCAAATTGATTTTTTCACTTTTTAATTCTTCCAATTTTTCTTCGAGATTTTTAACTTCAAATGCGATGTGATGCATTCCTTCGCCACTTTTTTTGATGAATTTTGCAATTGGACTATCTTCAGAAATTGGCTCTAAAAATTCAATTTTACTATCACCAATTTTGGCAAATGAAATTCTAACTTTTTGAGTAGCAACTTCTTCAATATCGGAGAATTTGAAGCCCAATTTTTGGAAGATTTCTATCGAGTTTTTGAGATTTTTTACAGCAATTCCGATATGGTCAATTTTATTCATTTGATTTTAGAAATTTTTCTGCGAGTTGAATCCCAAATTTAACTGCATTGAGATTCATTTCTAAATATTTTGGTTTAATTCTCATTTTCAATGCTTTTTTAAATGATATCAACGAGACGATATTTGTGATTTTGCCGATAAATGATAGTGCGACAATATTTGCCACAAGTGGTGTTTTGAATTTTTCAATTGCCTTTTCTGTGAATGGTATTCCGATAGATTTTGCATCGATTGGATTGATTTTTATTTGAGAAGAATCGTAGAAAAAAATCCCGTCAGGTTTCAGAAATTCTAAAAATTTATCAGCAGATTCTTGAGTTAAGCAGAGCAAATTATCGAGTTCTGTTGCTCGTGGAAAATATATCGGTTTGTCGCTTATAATTACGTCAGAGCGACTTGAACCGCCTCGCGATTCTGGGCCATAACTTTGTGATTGTAACGCTTTTTTCCCATCCAAAATTGCTGCTTCTGCAAGTAATATTCCGCCAAGTATCAATCCTTGTCCGCCGCTTCCGCTTAACCTTGTTTGAATTTTCACTTTTTCTCCTCAGAGTTTTCAGAATTTTGCATTAATCTTTTCGACAACTTTTCATATTCATCAATAAAAGTCGGTTTGTCGAGGTCATAAAGTATTCCGCGTGGAATTTTTCCTTCGGTTTTTTCTTTCGGAAGTTTTGAAAATGCTTTTATGGGAATTGTGTTATCTCGCTGCCATTTCAGCATTTCGACAGGGTCAGCCATATTGTTCATTCTTCCGTAAGAAATAGGGCATTGAGTTATGATATCAACGATGGAGCAACAATTTTTCATAATTGCTTTTTCGATGATTTTTCGCGCTTCTGTCGTATGATATGCGGTAGTTCTGGCGACAAATCCGGCTCCAGCAGAATATGCAAGTTCGCATAAATCGAAATCCGCTTCAATCGAACCGTATGGAGAAGTCGTCGCAATATCTCCACGATAAGTTGTAGGTGAGCACTGTCCGCCTGTCATTCCATAAATATTATTGTTCAAAACGAGAATTGTCAAATCTATATTTCGTCTTGCTGCGTGAATCAAATGATTTCCGCCAATTGCTGCCGCATCGCCATCGCCAGTGATTACAATTACTTTCATATTAGGTTTAGTAAATTTGATTCCAGTTGCGTAACTAATTGCCCTGCCGTGAGTTGTGTGAAGAGTATTAAAATCGATATAGACGGGCATTCTGCTCGAGCATCCAATTCCAGAAACGATTGCAATGTCATCGTTGTCTAATTTTAAATTGTATATTGCTCTGAGCAAATCACCGAGAATAATTCCATTTCCACAACCGGAACACCATACATGAGGAAATTTTTTGTGATGTCTCAGATATTTGTGAATGACTTTTTGTGGGATATTTTTGTTCATTTCGCTCTCTTTATTTTCTCATAAATTTCATCAGGTGTGATAACCGTGCCGTCATATTTCTGAATTTTGATATATTTTGAATGCTGACCAAATGATGAAACGCGCTTCACTTCATTTATCAATTGTCCTTGATTCATTTCCGGAATGATAACCGCTTTTGTGTTCTTTAAAATCATTGTCACATCTTTATCGGGGAATGGCCAGATGGTTAGAGGCCTGAGCAGACCTGCTTTGATTCCATTATTTCGCGCTCGTTTGACAGCTTCTTTCGCTGAGCGAGCAACGACCCCAACGGCAAACACGGCAATTTTTGCATCGTCCATTTCGAACGCTTCAATTTGAATAATATCGTTGAGATTGTCAGTAATTTTATTCAATAATCTATCCATTAAATCTTTGATTTCGTGTCTAATTCGAGTAGGAAATCCATTTTTATCATGAGCCAAACCTGTAATATGAAATCTATATCCCTCTCCGAAACTTGCTAATGGCGAAATATATTTCGGGTTTGGCTTGTAATGCTCATACCATTCTGGCGGGACGCTTGGCGTGATACGATTGATAATTTTGAGTTTATCTTTTGGCGGTAAAACCACCGATTCTCGCATATGACCAAGTATTTCATCGAGGAGAAGTATGACGGGAGTTCTATATTTTTCGGCAAGATTGAAGGCGCGAATTGTTAATTCATAAGTTTCCAAAACAGAATCTGGATAGAGAGCGATTACCGGATGGTCTCCATGAGTTCCCCATCTTGCCTGCATAATGTCGCCTTGTGCTGGGCTTGTCGGCATACCTGTGCTCGGTCCACCTCTTTGAACATTTACAATCACGCTTGGAATTTCTGCAATCATTCCGAAACCAAGATTTTCCTGCATAAGCGAAAAGCCGGGACCACTTGTTGCTGTCATCGATTTTGCGCCAGCAATACTTGCACCAAGAATACTTCCAATACTGGCAATTTCATCTTCCATTTGAATAAATTTACGACCGAGTTTGGGCATTTCTACAGAAAGTATCTCAGCAATTTCAGTAGATGGAGTTATCGGATATCCGCCAAAAAATTCTAATCCAGCATCGAGTGCTCCATAAGCAACAGCAGCATTTCCCTGCATTAGAATCGGCTTCATTTTAGATTTCCTACTTTTTGACATGAATTTTCCTTTCGCTTTTTGCGGCGCCGGTTATTGCGTAATCAGGACAAAGCATATCACATCTTTCACAATGCGTACATTTTTCTGGATGAATTACATAAGGTGCACCATCATCGCGACTTGCGAGTGCGCCAGTTGGACAAAACGCCACACAAATTCCGCATTTTTTGCACCACTCGTAATAAATGTGTACCGGAGTTTCTTTGAAATCTCCCGCATCATCGACAATACTTTCTGCAACTTCGATTTTATAGAGCGAATCACTTTCTTTAATAATCTTACCTTGAGAATTTTTCATAATTGTGCTTCTTTGGAATTGCAAGAATTAGGTTGTCAAATATTTTTCAAAAATTGTTGAAATTTTTTCTTATATGGAGTCGTTATCTGTCTTCTACTTTTTGGGAGAAAATCTCTCGCTGATTGATACAAAACATTCAGCACAGGAATCGACAACTACAAGCAAAAGATTGGTCACTAAGCCACAAACAAAGAAAAAAATGTGTGTGCTTTTTCATTTGCAATTTAAAATTTTGGATTTTGCAATTTGAAATTTATTCTTTCCTATTTATTTTCAATCGGAAATTCGTCGATTAAACCTGCGGAATATTGTAAAATTAATGCAGCATCATAAGATTGAACTAATCCATTTCCATCAACATCGGCAGCGATAATTTGCCAAGCTTCAAATTCAATTAAACTTGCAGAAAATTGCAAAGCAAGTGCAGCATCATAAGATTGAATTTCGCCATTTCCATCGATATCGCCATAGACGACAGAAGATTCTGAAACGACAACTTCACCATCAACAAAATTTATAATGTTAGTCATATTGTAGACAAAATCGGAAAGAACAAGTGAAGTTGTTCCAACAGAAATAGCATTAAATGAAATTTTGATAACATCGCCTTCACCCGAAATTGGATACATATTCATATAACTCACTTTAAGGGAATTCGCGTCCCAGTCGGGATTTAGGGCAACCATTCCACCTTCGGCAATTGTTCCATCCAAACTGTAACTATCGTAAGATATGATATTTTTATCATAAGTTAAGACAAATTCGTAAGAGATAACGCCCCAATCTTCAAGCAATTCTGAAGTAGAAATTCCGACTTCAAAAGTTTGATTTAAAGTTACTTGAACATTCGGAGCAGTAATCACGACATCATCCAATCCCTCTTCAGCTTCGGATAGCGAAAAGAAGTCACTATAATCGTAGATTGAAGCATTGCTAACATCTATTATTTTTATTTTATAATCATTTGAAACTTGGAAGGATTCTGGAATTGTCCAAGAATATGAGCCGTTATTTAGTGTGCTTGAAATAAGTGTTGCTGTCAAATTTGTATTTTTATAGAGTTGAATTTTCACATAATTTCCGACGCTTTGGCTTGTCCACTCGATATTTTGAGTTGTTCCCATTTGCCAAACATCTCCGCTATTTGGCGAAGTGACTGTAATAGAAGCATTTGCGTCAGGATAGAGATTGAAAATTCCGCCTTGGTCATCAGTAAAATCATTTCCCCAGCCGGGAGTTAAATCATTCAAATAATAGTAGCCATTATATGAACCGTCCCATCCCCAATTGAAATGAAAATAACTCGTTCCTTGATATCCATCAAGATTAAATGCATGACCATAATTTCCGTCCATTCCGCGATAAACGAGAGGTCTGCCGTTATCCAAATTTGTTCGAAGCAAACTTGCCCATTCTGTATCTGAGTAGCTATTTTTCAACTTAAAACTTGCACTGTTATCATAATCAAAAAATGTCTCCATCGCAGTTATCGCGCTCGGATATCCACCGCCGACCCACGCACCTGAACCATAAGGACTGTATTCCATTTCAACTGCAATTCCGCAATGATATAATAGTTCGCGAGCGGCATTTGTAGGAGATGAGTTAGACATATTTGACCAATTGTAAGTTGTATTTTCAAAATCTGCGGAGAGGGTTCCATAAGGCG
>JACNJR010000034.1 GCA_014382495.1 Candidatus Cloacimonadota bacterium
ATTCAGTGGATATTACGAATCGCTGTGGTTTGCGGGATTGGCTTACATTTACAAACCAGATGTTATCGAAATCAACGACATTTATGAGATTTACACCACTTACGAATACTGGAATGTTTTCCCTCGCTCTCCAATGGTTATGGATTTGAATTTTATGGGAGAGAATATTTTTGTTATCAATAATCATTTTAAATGTTGTGGTGATGAAATTTTAGACTTTGGGAATGAAGAGGATGAAGAATATCGTAGATATATGGCAAGTGATTTGCTGAAAGAATATGTTGATACAAATCTGCCGAATGAAAATGTGGTTATTTTGGGCGATTTGAACGATATTTTGACGGATGTTGAAGCGAACAATGTGTTTCAAATGTTTTTGGATGATGCGGAAAATTATTTATTTGCTGATATGGAAATTGCAGAAGGAGGTAGTTCTAATTGGTCGTATCCGTGGTGGCCTTCGCATATTGACCATATTCTCATTACAAACGAACTCTTTGATGAATTCGAAAATGAAAATTCTGATGTTCAAACGATTAAAATTGATGAATATCTTGATGGCGGATTTGATGAGTATTATGAAAATATTTCAGATCATCGTCCAGTAGCTTTGAAAATACAATTTACTAATATCATTTACGGCGATGTGAATGGCGATGAAAATGTTTCATCTTACGATGCAGCCTTGACTTTACAATATTCGGCTGGACTTATTTCTGATTGGACAAATGATCAGATTTTTGCTGCCGATGTTGATGGAAATAGCGAAATTCAAGCGTATGATGCATCTTTAATTCTCCAATATTCCGCTGGAATTATTGATGAATTTCCGGTTGAATAGAAAAGAAATTACGAATTACAAATAAAATCCAAAAAACCAAAGTGCAAATAACTCATAAAAATATTTTACCAGATTCAGATTCTAACAAGATTTGTAATCTTGTTTTATTCATATTTTACCACATTTTATTGGAAGCGTGAAAACGATCCGCAAACCGATGGAGAACGAAAAGAAATTTCAAATTACAAATTACAAATTACAAATTTCAAATATCAAATAATGCCAAAGGCAGTTCCTTCGGATAAAATTAAAAAATTCTAATTAAAAAAGTTGACTGGAAATATCACTATAAAATCTTAACTTTAGATATAAATTTTCTAAATAAAATAATTTTCGTAAAATACAAAATATCTCGAGAAAGTTGTGAAAATAATAATAAAATTTGGACTACCAAAGAAGTCCTACAATGGACTTCCAATTTCTTCAAAGAGAACCAAATTCAGTCCCCACAATTGAATGCCGAAATGATATTGGGCAAAGTTCTAACTTGCACCAGAATAGAACTTTACCTCAATTTTAACAAACTGCTTACAAGAAATGAGCGAGAAGAAATCAAGCTGCTCATAAAAAAACGAGCAACTCATTACCCGCTTCAATATCTACTTGGGGAAACAGAATTTTATGGCAACAAATTTTTCGTGAATGAAGGAGTTCTAATTCCCAGACCTGAAACCGAAATTCTCGTCGATGCAATAATTTTATACATAAAAAAAACGAATAAAAGCAAATGGAAAATTCTGGATATCGGCACGGGAACTGGAATTATCCCAATTTCATTAAGTAAATATTTTGCCGAAAATAAAAATGAACTTTCTCTTATTGCAACCGATTTTTCGGAAGAAGCTTTAGAAAACTCAAAGAAAAATATCGAATTTCATAATATCCAAAATATCAAACTTGTGCAGTCAAATCTTTTTGAAAATATTGCCGAAAAATTCGATATTATCATCTCAAATCCGCCATATATTCAAAATGATGAAATGAAAAATCTAAGCAAAGAGGTGAAAAAATTTGAGCCAAAATCGGCTTTACTTGGCGGGAAAAATGGACTCGATTTTTACAATAAAATCCTAAAAAATTCTGGAAATTATTTTAATAAAAATGGTAAAATATTCTTTGAAATTGGTGGAAATCAGAAGGACAAAATCATAGATTTGGCAAAAAAATTAAATTTCACAATTATTGACACAATTAAGGATTACAACAATTTTTATCGTGTTCTTGTCTTGGAAAGATGAATCAAAAATTCAGAAAAGGATTTTAATAAATTATGGATAAATTTCGAATTAGTGGTAGAAGAAAACTATCAGGAAATGTTGCAATAAGCGGCTCGAAAAATGCTGCATTGCCGATAATGGTTGCATCGCTTTTGGCAAGTGGAAAGTTCAAAATCGAAAATGTTCCGAATTTGAGAGACACTCGCACAATGGCGAAACTTCTGAGAATGATTGGTGCTAAGATTGATTTTTCAAATGGCGAAATGAAAATTGATACTACAAATGCAAAAAATCCAGAAGCACCATACGATTTGGTAAAAACAATGCGTGCCTCGATTTATGTTTTGGGACCGCTCCTTGCAAAATTTGGAAAGGCGAAAGTTTCGTTTCCCGGCGGATGTGCAATTGGACCTCGTCCGATTGACCTGCATATCAAAGTGATGAAAGAACTCGGAGCAAATGTAGAAGTAAAGCACGGTTACATTCAGGCGGAATGCAATCAGTTGGTCGGCAACAAAATCTCATTTCAAAAGCGAAGTGTCGGAGCAACTGCAAATGCTTTGATGGCTTCTGTTTTGGCAAAAGGAGAGACAATTATTGAAAATGCCGCACAAGAGCCAGAGATTTCTAACTTAATCGATTTTCTGAATAAAATGGGCGCAAATATCAAAGGAAATGGCACAGATATTTTGAGAATTTCTGGTGTTTCAAAATTAAATCCAGTTGAAATTGAGATTATTCCTGACAGAATTGAAGCGGGAACATTTCTGCTTGCCGGCGCAATTACAAAGAGCGAAATCGCTATCACAAATTGTATTCCAGAACATCTAAAAAGTTTAATTGAAAAATTAGAACAAGCAGGTTTCAAGTTCGAAATCAAAAATAATGAAATCAAAATAATTCCAGTAAAAACAATCAGACCAGTTGATATTATCACAAAACCATATCCAGATTTTCCGACAGATTTGCAGGCACAATTTATGGCTTTGATGACCTTGTCAAATGGAAAATGCTTCATTGAGGAGACGATTTTTCAGGATAGATTTATGCATATTGCTGAGTTGAATCGGCTTGATGCGGATATCAGAATTGAGAAAAACATAGCAATTATAAATGGTGTCAAATCCCTAAGTGGCGCAGAAGTTATGGCTTCGGATTTGCGAGCAAGTGCCGCACTTGTCTTGGCTGGTTTGGCTGCAAAAGGAGAAACAATAATTCATCGAATTTACCACATCGATAGAGGTTACGAAAAAATCGAAGAGAAACTTTCCAATCTCGGTGCAAAAATTGAGAGAATAGGGGATTAATGAAATTTATCAGAAATTTGCTCGTGTCAGTTTTTTTTATCGGATATTTTCCAATAGCGCCAGGAACGGCTGCATCTGCTTTTGCCGCAATAATTTATTGCTTTTTCATACCACAAAATACAAACGATTTTTTGTTGATGGCAATTATTATTGTTGTAAGTTTGATATTCATTCCAATTATAAAAAGTGCCGAAAAGGATTTAGGAAAGGACAGTCCGAAAATTGTAATTGACGAGATAATTGGATATTTTGTAGCGATTTTATTTTTGCCTTATTCTTTGATGATTGCCATTTATGCTTTTGTACTTTTTCGTGTTTTCGATGTTGCAAAACCGCCGCCAATAAACCGTCTACAAGATTTGCCGCACGGTTTGGGCGTTATTTCTGATGATGTTCTTGCAGGAATTTATGCTAATATTATTTTGCAGATTTTATTGAGAATATTTCCAAATTTCTTTATTGTCGTTTAAGGTTAAATTTTCCCTTTATTTTTCAGCCATTTCAGTGCTTCGCGCTTACTAAGTGGTGATAATTCATTATTTTTCACAAATTCAATCACAATTTGTGCGTCTGTTTTTGAGTACTCTCGCAGTACCCAACCAATCGCTTTACGAATAAAAAAATCTTTATGTGCAGCACATTTCTTGATATATTTGAAAAGTAATTCAACATCGGTTTTCTCTTTGTAATCTAGCTGAAAGAGAAGCGCTGTTCGTTTCAACCAAATATTCTGGCTATCTATCCATTTCGGTGAATATTTTTCTGACATTTCAGGAAACCTTTGAAACAAGACACCAACATTTTGTGTAGCAAGCGCGTCAACCGTATCCCACCAAGATTTAGTTACAATCAGATATTCATATAATGCGATGAATGATTTATCAACATCTCTCCTGAATTTGTGCAACATTCCGTCGGCAGCATATTGATATTCTCTATACGGCTGTGTCCACAAAGTTCTACAAATTTCTTTAAGTTCTGATATTTTTGGATAGCCATTCTTGTTGTAAAATTGTTTCATTAGTTCGCTACGAAGCGGTTTTTTTATGCCGAGAAAAGCAAATTTGTTCTTCATATATTTTGCCATTTGGACGGCATTTTCAGGGTTTGCATTTGCCTCAAACAACTCAAATAATGGTTCCAAATATTTCATTTTATCTCTTTTTCAACAATGAAAATATTACATATTTTCTAATACGCTCTTCTCAACTTTGTAATTTATGTTTCTATCTTTCAGATAAGAAATCACATTTTCAAAGCAATCTGCTTTTGCTCCGATAAATTCTGGCGGGCAGATTCCCTTCTGATTAAATTTTCCTTCCAAAATTAAATCTGCAACTGCTGTGCAGGTATATCCGGTTGTTCGCGCCATTGAAGAAATTTTCGTCTTTTCATCAAATTCATCAAAAAGATGATATTTATACTGCTTTCGTTTTCCTTTTTCAATCCCTTTAATTGTGATTTCCATCAGAGTAAATTCGGGCTCATCTGCTTCCAATTTCCATTTTGGAAAGAGCAGTTTAGAAGTAAAATCAATCGGACTAATTTTCATATTCCCAATCTGAATTTCCTCTTTATCAAAAAATCCTGTCTCGCGCAAAACTCTGATATATTCAATATGTCCCGGATAACGGAGAGTTTTCTCCTTCATATTTGGAATTTTCATAGTTTTCAGAAGCGTGCGAAGTCCGTCTGTATTGAATGCTTCAAGTGTGCCGATTGGCTTTATATCGACATATTCAGCATCTGAAAGTGCTGGCTTCGTGATGATTTTTCCATTCTCCATAATTCTTGCTGGACGCGTATATTCTTCGATTATATCGATGGGAGAAAATGGCGCTTTGTATTGATATGGCAAACTTCGCTCAAATGGCAATCCGCCGACTAAACATTCAAATGACTCAACTTTCATCAACTTATTATGATATCCCAAAATAAGATTGCTCATTCCTGGCGCCACTCCGCAATCCACCACAGCCGTTACATTTTGCTCTTTTGCAAATTTGTCTAATTGGAATGGATCTTCTGGAAAAAAGGAGATGTCCACAATATTCTTTCCGCATTTTATCACATTTTGCAGAAATTCAAAGCCCAAAAATCCCGGAACTGCGCCAATGACTAAATCAGCATTTTTAATTATTTTTTGTATTGATTTTACATCAGAAATATCTGCTTGAATCGTGTTTACAGGTTGAATTTTTTCAAAATATTGCAATTTGTTTTTATCAATATCAACGGCAATTACTTTGTATTTTTTGCAAAGCTCGAGAATGATTGCTTTTCCAACTAAACCTGCTCCGAAAACTATAATTTTTTTCATTTTTCCTTTTTACCTTTCTAATTTTTTATGATAATAAGAAAAATAATCTCGCGTATTTCGTCAAATATTTCATAAAAAACTTGCGTCATTTTAGTAAAGAAAATTATTTGATTAATAGAAATCAATAATAAAATTCTAATGAAAATGTTCTACAAAATAGTAAAACCATTTTTGGCAAAATCTGGTTTGATAAATCAGTTCAATCAATTGGCTGAAAGCAGAAAAGCAAAGCAGATTTTCGGATTAAACAGTTCGGCAAAGTCGTTACTTCTGGCGCAATTGTTAGACACTTTTAAAAAAAATATATTATTCATCACAAATGATAATTCGATTGCCAGAAATCGATATGATGATTTGGAAATTTTGATTGGGCAAAATAAAATTCACATTTTGCCGGAATATGAACTTCTGCCGTATGAAGAATTTTCACCTCAAAAGAGTTGCCAGATTGAAAGAAGTAATACTTTGTGCAAGGCGATTTCGAATGAAAAATCCATTTTCATCGTTTCGATAAAGGAATTTCTGCGAAATATCAACAATCCAGATAATTATAAATCCAACATTATCACTTTGTCTAAAAACAAAGAATATGATTTGAAAAAACTAGTTTCAGATTTGATTGCGTGTGGATATAATCATACAAGTCAGGTTTCGCAAATTGGAGAAATAAGCAAGCGTGGCGGGATTTTGGACATTTTTTCACCACAAGATAAAACTCCATTTCGGCTGGAATTTTTCGGCGATGAAATTGTCTCCATAAGAGAATTTTCTGCGAAATCACAATCCTCAATTCGCCAGTTGGCGGACGATGAAATTATTGTTCAGCCGATGCGAGAAATTTCGCTCAATAATCTTACACCTTCTTTGCAACCTGAATTTATCACGAAAATTGGTGAAAACGGTTTCTATGACGGCATTGAGCAAGATTTTGCAAAATTGTTAGATAGAACTGCAACTTTTTCTGAATATTTCAATGACAAAGAGACATTTTTGATTTTTGATGAATTTCAGAATTTCGCAAATATTGAAAAAAATCTTTTTGATGAAATTAAGACAAATTATGAAGAGAAAGTTGATAATGTTGAAAAAAAATTAATTCCAAAACCGACACAATTATTTTCAAATTTTAATTCGATAAATTCCGATGAATTTTCCGTATTTTACTTCAACAGCGCAAATTACAATCTATCAGAAATTTCACTTCAAATTCCTTTTGAATCGCAAATGAATTTCAACAGCAATTTTGAACTTCTCAGAAGCAAAATTGATTCGCTTCTAAAAAAAGATTTCAAGATTTTTATTCAATCAGATAACAAAAGCCAGAGTGACAGAATGCAAAATATTTTGTCAGAATATTCCGAAAAAATCAGGTTTAATGTTGGCGTATTTGAAAATGGATTTATCTTTTCCGATGCGAAGATTGCGATTTTTACAGACCACGAGATATTCAACCGATATAAACAGAAAAGGCGAATTGCAAGATTTAGTTTATCTGAAGCATTGAGAGATTATGAATCCCTCCAAAATGGTGATTATGTGGTTCATATCGATTATGGAATTGGCATTTATCAAGGTCTTGAAAAAATTAAGGTAAAAGAGAGCGAAATGGATTGCGTGGCTATTCGTTATGCTGATAATGACCAAATTTTTGTTCCGACCGAGCAACTAAATCTTATTTCGAAATTTGTTGGGCAAGATGGTATCGTTCCAGAAATTCATAGAATTGGCGGAAGAAGATGGGATAGCGTAAAAAAGAAGGTCAGAAAGGATATTGAAGAAATTGCCAAAGACCTTGTCTATCTTTATGCGCAAAGAAAATTGGCAAGAGGATTTGCATTTTCCGAAGATTCTGAATGGCAAAAAAATCTGGAAGCTTCATTTATTTATGAAGATACTGCCGACCAGATAAAAGCAACCGAAGATATTAAAAACGATATGGAATCAGCAATTCCGATGGAGCGGCTGATTTGCGGCGATGTCGGATTTGGCAAAACAGAAGTGGCGATTCGTGCCGCTTTCAAATCAATTATGGATAGCAAACAGGTCGCATTTTTGGTTCCAACAACAATTCTTGCAGAACAGCATTTCATCACATTTTCAGAGCGATTGAAAGATTATCCTGTAAGAGTTGAAATGCTCAGCCGTTTTGTTACACGAAAAAATCAAAAGCGAATTATTGATGGCTTGCAATTTGGTGAGATTGATATTGTAATCGGCACGCATAGATTGCTTTCCAAGGATGTGAAATTCAAAAATCTCGGTTTGATTATTATTGATGAAGAGCAACGATTTGGTGTAAAACAGAAGGAAAAATTGAAAGCATTGAAAGCGAATATTGACATTCTTTTGCTTTCTGCGACTCCGATTCCAAGAACGCTAAATATGGCGCTTTCCAAAGTGAAGGATATGACGATTATGAATATTCCGCCGGAGAATCGTCTGCCAATCCGAACTGCGATAATTCTATATAATGACGACATAATTGAGCTTGCTGTCAGAAGGGAAATTGACAGACAAGGGCAGGTTTTTTTTCTGCATAATCGAGTTGAAACTATTTTTGCAATGAAACAAAAATTGTGCAATCAGATGCCAGATATTTCATTTGAAGTTGCTCATGCACAAATGCCAGAACGGACTTTGGAGAAAGTGATGCTTGATTTTTATCATTATAAATTTGATGTTCTCATTTGCACGACAATTATCGAATCCGGAATTGATATTCCAAATGTGAATACGATTATTATCAATCGTGCAGATAAATTTGGATTGGCTCAACTTTATCAACTGCGAGGTCGTGTTGGCAGGTCTGACCATCAAGCTTATGCTTATCTAATTATTCCAGAAAAGATTTCCGAATCTGCAAAGAAGCGAATCAAAACAATTGAGTATAACGAGGCACTCGGTTCTGGTTTGAGTATCGCAATGCGCGACCTTGAAATAAGAGGTGCAGGAAATATTCTTGGTGCAAAACAGCACGGCTTAATGAATACGATTGGAATAAATTTTTATAATCAGATTCTGCAAAAAGCAGTTGAACGAATCAGAAAGGGTGAAGGTGAAGATATTTTTTCCCAAAAAGGTGGATACTTCGGAGAAATTGATAAAAGAAGCACAAAAATTCAGTGCGAAATTCCATATTTCTTTCCCGAAAATTATATCGAAGATGAGACAATTCGGATGGATTTTTATCGTAGGCTAAACAATATTAAAAGTGAAATTGAATTTACAAAATTACAGTCCGAAATGATTGACAGATTTGGAAAATTGCCGCAATCAGCAAAAAATGTTTTTAATTATTATCGAACAAGTTTTTTTGCAGAAAATAAAAATTTAAAGTCCATTTTTATCGGTCAAAGAAAAATTATTGTAGAATTATTAAATTCAAAAATTTCAAAAAATAAAATCGTAGCTCTTGTCAAATCAATCAATTACGAAATTTATTTTAATCAGAGAAGAAATTTACGAATCATCGTAAAAATTTTACACCGCAAAAATTCTTTGGATAATAAAATTGACAATACTAACGAAATTTTTAAAACTTGCGAAAATATTTTGAAAGTATTATAAAATTATGAAGAAAATTTACAAAATTTTTCTATTGCTGATTCTCTTAATTTCAATTAGCCAATGTCAAAAAAAGAGTGACAAAATCATCGCAGAAGTTAACGGTGAAAAATTATATGAGACAGAATTTCGCACTCTTTTTACTAAAAGTGAATGGCAGAATACTTCTCAAGAAGAGAAAAATGAAATAATAAAAAATTGGGTCGAAATCACTCTTCTCGCAAAAGAGGCGGAAAAACGAGGTCTGGGCGCCAATCCCGAAGTGAAATCAAACATCAAATATAGCAGGAAAACAATTCTCGCAAATAAAATTTTGACGAATGAATTGAAAAAAATTGATGCAACTGAAGCCGAAATTTTCAAATATTATAATCTGAACAGACATCTTTATATGAAGAAAATTACATCCTATAAAATTCAAAAATTTGTTGTTGCAAATTGGGCAATTGCAGATTCTGCGATAAAACTTTTCAATGAGAATGAAGTTTTCTATACAGTTGCAAAAAATCTTGGACGAAATTATGTCGTAAAAACTGTCGAAAAAAATGATGTTAGTTCTGCTCTTTGGACTCAACTTTCACGAATGAAAAGATGGAATATTCGCATTGTAAACGATAATAACAAACTGATTATCGTTCAGCTTTTGGATGTGAAAAGCGAGGAGAAACCTCTTGCCTTTCAGGCGATAAAGGACTCTTTGAGAATAGTTTTAATGAGTAAAAAGCGAGAACAATTTCTTGAAAATACTCTCGATAGTTTGAAGATAAAATACAAAGCAAAATATCAAATTCAAGGAGAAAAATGAAGAAGATATCTTTAGCAATTTTGCTTGTTATCCTTGTCGGGATAAATCTTTTGGCGCAGGATATTGATGGAATTGCCGCTGTTGTTGGCGATGAAATTATCCTGAAATCCGAAATGAATAGTTATTTCAAAGAATGGAATGCAAATCCGCAACAAATGTCTAAAATTTCTGAAGAAGATGCTCTCAATGCACTTATCGAAGAGAAATTAATTCTCGAAGAAGCGAAAAAGAAAGAAATTTATCCGAAAGATAACGAAGTGGAAATGACAGTCGAAAAATATATTCAAAATGTTATTGCAAATTTTGATTCTTATCAGAATTTTATTATTGCCCTTCAAAACCAAGGACTAACTCTTGATGAATTGAAGGAGCAGTATAGAAATAATGTATACAAGCAATTGACAAGTGAGAAATTGGTAAGGCAGGAGGTCTTTCAGAATATTTCTGTAACAGAATATGAGAAAAAGCAGTTTTTTCAAACCTATAAAGATAGTTTACCGTTAAGACAGAAAATGATAAAGATAGCTCAAATCGAAATTAAATCCGAGAAAAGCGATGTAGCTTTACAAAATGCGCTGAAAAAAATCGAAGAGATAAAGACAAAATTGGAAACCAGAAATTTTGAGGAATTAGCAAAAGAATATTCCGATTGTCCAAGTGGGAAGAATGGGGGAGATTTGGGTTATTTTGCACGAGGGCAAATGGTTAAGCCGTTCGACGAAGTTGCATTCTCTTTGGAAGTTGGCGAAATCAGCGAACCAGTTTTGACTAAATTCGGTTATCATTTAATTCGTGTGGATGAAAAAAGAGCTGGAGAAATTCGGGCATATCATATTTTGATAAGAGTTGAAACTTCTGAAGAAGATGTTAGTAAAGCGAAAAATAAAATAGATAATATTTATACACAATTGGAAAGTGGCGCTGACTTCATATCTTTAGCAGAAAAATTCTCTGAAAAAGAAATCAAAATAGAAGAATATCCTGTTGGTAAATTGGAACAAATACACCCTTTGGGGAATGTGATAAAAAATTTGAATGAAGAAGAATATTCAACCGTTTTGAATTACGAAAACGCTTATTATATTTACAAAAATTTTGGATATGTTGAATCGCGTCCGTATAAATATGATGAAATTTCTGACGAAATTGAAAATATGGCATTGCAAGAAAAACGGCAAAAAGCTCTGGAAAAATGGCTTGAAAATCTGAAAGAAAAAATTTTTGTGAAAATTTACTGATTTTTTAAAAATTATTGAAATATATTTTTTAACATTCCAACTCGTTCCTCGTTATATCGACAGATCGTCTTATATTCACACGAATTACAATGCGCATCTTTGCGTTCAATCAAAGAATAATGAAATTTTCCAGCACTGACTTTTTCATCAATTTTTTTGATTTCGTCAATAATTTCAGCGAGCGAAATTTCATTTTTTTTAGCAATTCCATCAACAAATTGTGTGACGCACTTCTTGTTGATTTTATCATCTAAATTTCCTAAATATGTTGATGGAACACCTTCTCGTAAATTCCAAAATCCGCAAATCATACCTAAATTGTGAAACAAATTTTTGCATTTTAGAAAATATATTGGAAGTTGAAACTCCAATTTTTTCTTCACCAACGGAAAATTATTTTTCCCAGTTTTGTAATCGTAAACAAGATATTTGCCATCATCGCTTTTATCGATTCTATCGATTCTTCCACCGATATAAATTTTTTTCTCATCATTTTGAATAATAAGAAAATTATTTCTTTCAGCTCCAAAATCATATTCAAATTTTATCGGTTTCCAATTTTTTTCTATCCGAATTTTATTATCGACTTCAAGAAAATTTTTAAAAATTCCCACCCGATTTTTATCACCAAGACCTGAAACATATTTTTCGAATTCTTTCTTAACAAACATATTTTTCATATCAAAATTTGATTCATTTATTTTTTTCTTTGCAATTTTGTCAATCAACGGAAAAGATTCTATTAAGGGCTTTTCAAAGCCATTATTCCTCCCAAAATCCTCAAGAATTTGATGAATCAGTACACCAATATATTTTTTTTCATACTCTTCTTCAAATTTTGGCAATTCAGAAAGTGAGACAATTTTTTTAAAGAAATATTTCATTGGGCATTTTGCCAACAAATTTATTTCACTCACGCTATAATGATTTTTTTCTTTCTTGAATTTATCAATTCTTCCTTCGAATTTGGAGAAAGATTTTGGAGAAAGATTTTGCATTCGCTCAGAAATAGTTTTTAAAAATTCTGGGTTTTTGAAAAAGATTTTTTTATTTTTCTGCATCAAATTTTGGAAATATTCTTTTTGACTAAATGATTTATTATCGTCCTGAAATTCTTTTTGTGAGATATTTTTCAGAAAAGTAGATTTTTGATATGGATTTCCATCTTCATCCTCTTTCGGATAGAGCAAAAATAATTGTTCAAAATTTTGTCGCCATTGTGAAAAAACTTTATTTTTCAATTTTCTCTTGAAAATATCAATTTTTGGAACAAGAAAATTTGTTTTGATATTGCCGGGAAAAATTTCTTCTGCCATTCCCAACACAAAGCCATATCGCGCTTTATGAGAAATACTTTCCCACAAACCAAGAATTTTTACACCGAAATATTCATTGCATTTTTTATACTCAGAAAATTCACAATAATTAGTAAAATCATCAAAATATTTTTGCAATGACACTTTTTTTATCTTCAATTTTAAATAATCTGCACTTAAAGTTTCAAGAATTTGCCGAATTTGTTCAAATGATTTCAAATTATCTTTAGCAAAATTTGAAGATTCGGATAAATTTTCAATATTTTCAAAAATACTAAATTTTTCGAGAATATTATTTATTTTTTCGAGAATAAAATTCGGTTCGATTTTTTGTGAAATTGGAACTATGAAAAAATTTGTTATTACTTTTTTCAGATATTTCAAAGTCTTTTTTTCATTGTCATCCAAATTTGAAGAATGTAAATTTTTCAAAATATATTCAAAATTAGAAATGTTTTTATTTCTCGCAATTAAGTCGAATTTATCGATTTTCAGCTGACTTGTTACCAAGTAATTACTGAAAAAGTGATAGATATTTTCAAATTTATAAGGATGAAAAAGCATTCTAAAAATTGCATTAAAAAGTGGATAAATCGGGCCAACTTTCAATTTTTTTCCTTTTGCTATCTGATACTTTATTCCGTATTGTGGAAAGAGATTCTCGATTATTGGAAAATATTTTTCGTAGTCAGAAAGTATTATTTTTATCTCATCAATTTTTGTTCCATTATTCAGCAAAGTTAAGATTTTTTTTGCAACATTTTTCACTTCGTTTTGTAAATTCATACACCCAAAACAAGCAATTTCTGCAACAGAAATTTTATGGGATGAAATGGCAGAAAAGGAGTTAGAATGCTGCTTTAGAAAGTCCAAAATTCGTTTGCTGAGAGGAAAAGAATTGTAATAAAAATCATCTAAAATAATAAAATTGACCTTCGTAATTAATTCCGGATGTCCGAGCAGAAAAGTATAAATATCATCAAAATCTGACAGATTATTTTTTTCGAGATAATTTTTGTAAGAATCATACAATTTTTTGAAAAATTTGGTTGTGTTTGCACTCTTTTTACAATCTTGATAAAATAGATTTATTGCCTGTTGTGACTTATCAATCAAATTTGGAAAATGCGAAATATCAAACTTCAATTCTTTTTCGATAATTTGTTTCAAAATCAAATATTGAGTTTGTTGTTCGATTGTATTTTTTATCTCAAATTCACATAATTGGATAAGATAATTTTGCAAAGAATACGCTTTAATGAAAGGCGTTTGCAGAGAATTATTTATTTCTTTTGAAATGCTTTTATTAGATGTAATCACAACTATTTTTTTGGCGAAATTCAATTCATCAAATGGCAAATATTTTGAATGTTTTCCATCTGTTTTTATTGTCTTATTTTTCTCATTTCTAACTTCGTATTCAGCTTTTTTCGAATTCCAAATGAATTCCTCGATTTTATCTTCAAGAATATCATTTCTGATTTTTTTTACTCTATGAAATTGATTAAAATATGTAGAATAAATTCTCGCAGAAGATATTGAAATTCCAAATCTTTTTTTGAAAATGTAGGCATATAATTGAAGTTGCAAATCATAATTATGAGAATCAATGATTTTCTCTAAAGATGCACCTTTATTTGTTTTGTAATCAATCAGATGCCAATTATTTTCATCATCTTGGTAAAGCAAATCTATTTTTGCAAAGATTTGCCACAAAACTTTATCCTGATTTTTTGAGAGATAATTTACTGCAAATTCCGGAAAAATTTTGTAAGAAATTTTCTCTTTTAGAATATCATAAATTTCTGAATTTTTGCAATTTTTAAGATGAGATTTTATCTCGGAAATGTATGATTCTGGATTTTCAATTTCTAAATTATGAAGTAAATAATTTTTAATTTTTTTCTCATTTTTCTTGTTAATTTCAAAAATTTTTGATTCCAAAAAATAATGCAAAGCGGTTCCAAATTTTGCAGATTTTGAGTAAGATATTTTTTCTGTTTTGTCTAATTTCGAAGGCAAAATTTCAAAAGATTGAATCATATCTGTGACGGAAAATCTGAATATTTTTGGGAATTTTAGAAAGTCATTTTCAGGTGGAAAATAATTTTTTTTGCTGGTTTGGAAATCAGAAGATTGTATCTTTTTTCTCTCCAGAAGATATGTTTGGATTCGTACTGGCAGTTTGTTTTTATGTACTTCTTGAGACGAAATTTTCAATGGAGATTCTGCAATAGATTCTGGAAATGAAATATTTTCGAAGTCAAAAAAATGCATCAAATATTTATCCCAAGTTGTTCTTTTGAAAGATGCAAGAATATTTTTTTGGGAGATTTTTTCGTCAGTTTGACAAACGAAACATAGAATTGATTGAGCGCGAGTGCAAGCGACATAAAATAATCGTTTTTGCTCTGCCGCTTCCTCATTTTTTATTTGAGATTTTATTCTGTTCAATGAAACTGTTCGCCGACCATTATTAAAATTATCGTAAAGACTAACACCAAGTTTTATCTCATTTTTAATTCGCTCAATTAGAAAAGGTTCTACAACAGATGACTTCGATTTGTGCGTGATATCTGGAATAATTACGACCGGAAATTGCAGCCCTTTCGCCTGATGAATTGTCATAATTATCACTTCACTTTCAATCGGAATCTTGGCAAATTCCTCGTGCTGATTAAATTCTGTTTCGGTTTTTAAATATTGTTGAAAATCGTGAAGACCCTTTCCGTTACTTGAAAACTTTGCAGAAATTGTAATTAATTTTTCAAAATTGGCAAGTTTTTGTCGGCCAGATTTTGAATTTGCTAAAAGCGAAAAATATAAGAACTTTTCTTTTGCAATATACTCAAGAAATTCGTTCAAAGATAATTGATAGGATAGATTTTTCAAATCGTCTAATTCGGAAATTGTTTTAGAATTAAATTTCCCCAATTTTTCGAAAAAGGTTTTTCCTTCCAATTTTGAAATCGTATAAATATCATTATCAGAAAATGAAAATAAAGGCGAGCGAAGCAAGCCAATAAGGGCGATTTCGTCATTTTGATTGACAAGAAAAGTGAGCAAATTATACACATCATAAATTTCTTGAGTTTGAAAAAATCCAGTTCCGCCGACAACGCTGCAATCTATTCCATTTAATCTTAAAATGTGTTGATAAGTGACGAATTTTCTCCTTGAATCCACGAGAATTGCAAAGCAAGGTTTCTTCGCTTTCTCATCATAAATTTCAGGTTTAAATTTCTTATATTCTTCGATTTTTTTTCCGACTAATTGCGCCTCTAAACAACTGTTTTCATAATCGGTAAATGATTCATTCTTCTTCTGAAATGCGATATCCACAAATCCATCAAATTGCATTTTTGATGTAGATTTGGCTTTCTGAAATTCTGCTTCAAAGTCAAATTGTTTTTTTTTCGGAAACATTTTTTTAAACATAAAATTGAAACATTTTACAAGATTTTCATTCGAACGATAATTAGAATTCATCGCTTTAATTTGAGGATTTGGGATTTTCGTATCTTCCTTTGCTTTTTGAATAACTGTTATATCGCTGCCACGAAAACGGTAAATAGATTGTTTTTCATCATAAACAAGGAAAATTTTTTTTCTGCTTATCTCTCCACTTTTCTCTTTGGCAAGAAGTTTAATCAATTCCCATTGTGGATAATTTGTATCCTGAAATTCGTCCACAAAAATATATTTGAAATGGGCAGCAAATTCTTTCCGAATTTTTTCATTTTCACCAAGCAATTTTATCGTCTTTTGCAGCACATCTTGATATTCAAATTTTTGATTATTTTGCTTCCAATTTTCTAAATTTTGACAAATAGTTTGAAAGATATTTTGAAGATGAAAAGTCAAAATAGCCGCCTGCTTATCCGTTTCAGAATGAAGAAATTTTGTACTTTCAAATGGAAAAATTTCTTCGAATTGTTTTCCTAAATTTTCATCTTTTATTTCTTTGTAAAGATGCGTCAAACCAGCATTTTCCCAGATTATTTTCTTGCCCAATTGTCTATAATTTGTGAAAGAATAATATTTAGTATTACCTATATTTTCGATGATTTTTTTAAGTAATTTTTGTCGCTGAAATTTTGAATCTGTTTCAGAAAATTTATCCAAAATGTTAATGATATTTTCAAATATATTTTGAATTGGAAAATCGATATTTAATGATGTAAATTTTTCAAAAAATGTTTTTTTTCTCTTCAGAAAATTAATAAAATCCGAGATTTTTTTTGGCGAATTATTTTTTATTGAATCTTGCAAAATTTCTTCTGGGTTTTTTTCTTTGATTTCAACAAAATATTTTTGCAACTTTTGATAATTTTCCAGAGAAAAAATCAGAAATTTTTTTATCTTATCTTTATCCCAAAATCGAAGAATTTCATTGACATCATCGTTATTCAGATTAGAAACTTTTTTAAGAAAATTATCCACAATCTCATTTCTAATTTGTGTAGTTTCACTCTCAGAAAGAACTTCGTAATTTGGATCTATTTGCGTTAATAACGGATGTTTGCGAATGATTTTCGAGCAGAAAGCATCAATCGTAGAGATGTTATTATTAGAAAAATTTTCTAAACATTTTTCTCTCTCTTTTTGAGAAATATTTTCAAATTGATATTGATGATTTTTGTTGGAAGGATCAATTGTATCATAAATTCTTTTTTGCATTTCTGCGGCAGCTTTTTTTGTGAAAGTTATTACCAAAATATTCTCAATTTTAACTCCCAATCCATTTTTAGTAGAGATATCAAGAATTTTGCAAAAATGTTTAGAAAGCAGGGTTGTCTTACCTGCGCCAGCGCCAGCAGTTACGAAATAATTTTTATCAATTTTCATTTTTTATTGATATTGTAAAATAGTTATTGAAAAAAATTTTACTTCTAAATAATTACTTTTTGGAATTGAATTTGAAAACTGAGGGAAGTAAATCAGATATGTTTTTTATTACGAAATCAGTTTCATTTTTTGCAATTATAATAGGCAAGTTTGAGCAGAATTCTGCAATTACCTGACGGCAGATTCCACAAGGAAATGGGAATTTTTTTCCTTCTGCATAGATTGCTAATGCTTCAAAATCTTTTATTCCTTTTGAAATAGCTCCAAAAACAGCAACTCTTTCAGCACAAATTCCAGCTGGAAAGGAGGCGTTTTCTACATTTGTTCCCTGAAAAATTTTTCCTGATTTCGTCAATAATGCTGTGCCAACTTTGAAATTAGAATATGGCGAGTAAGAATTTTTTGATGCATTTTTTGCGGCTGAGATTAATTTTTTTATAGTTATATCATCCATAATATTTTTCGATTATTTTGCTAAATTTCAATATTTTGAATATATTTTACACTTTTACAATATTCAGAAATATTTTTTGCACCAGCGTAAGAGAATGCAGAACGAAGCCCATCTTCAATATTTTTGACAACATATTTTACTGGACCTTTATAATTAATTGTCGTGCTGACGCCTTCAATGTTTTTCTCTTTTTCTCCGCGTTCGAATTTTGATTCCAAACTTGCTGAGCCGCGATATTGTTTGTAAAGTCGATAATTTGGGAAGTTGCCCTCTTTGTGAATTGTTCCGGGAGTTTCTTTGCAACCAGAAAACAGTGCGCCAATCATAACCGATTCTGCTCCAAGCGCGAGTGCTTTTGCAACATCTCCAGAATTTTTTATTCCGCCATCTGCGATGATTGGAACATCAAATTTTTTCGTGACTTCATACACATTTTCAATTGCTGTTATTTGCGGCACGCCAAAACCAGTATTGATGCGAGTTGTGCAGATTGAACCAGGTCCAATTCCGACTTTTACGGCATCAACTTTATTTTCGCACAGAAATTTTGCAGCATCGGAAGTAGCAATATTTCCAGCGATTATATCAACTTTATATTGTTTGCAGTATCGAATTGTTTCAGCCATAAGTTTATGATGGCCGTGAGCAATATCGATGCAGATGATGTTTGCTCCTGCGTCAACAAGAGCTTCCAATCTATTTTTATATTCGCCAGAAACACCAATCGAAGCAGCAAGAATTTTATTCCCTTTTTCGGATAATTTTTTGATTATTTCCACTTCCTCATCAATTGAGCAGAACCTGTGAATAATTCCTAATCCGCCAAATTCGTAGAGTTTATTTGCCATTTCAAATTCTGTAATTGTGTCCATATTTGCAGAAATAATTGGGAGTTTTATTTTGAAATTTTTTGTTATTCTTGTTTTTAAATCTATATGAGAGCGCGAGATAACGTCAGAATATTTTGGAATCAGCAAAATATCATCGTAGGATAATCCGAATTTTGTCATTTTTATTCCGTACAAATTATTCCGAGAGCGATTGAAAGCAATTTAGTTTCAGCGTCATCAGCGCGGGAAGTTATTAAAATCGGTGCTTTTGCCCCAATAAGAATATGAGCCACACGAAGGTGAGCATAATATGTCAGCGCTTTTCCGAAAATATTCCCCGCTTCGATATTTGGCATAATTAGAATATCTGCATCTCCTGCAACTGGTGATTTGATGTCTTTAATTTTCGCTGCGGATTTTGAAATCGCATTATCAAGCGCAAGCGGTCCATCGACAATACATCCAATTTTTTTCCACTTTTTGCTCATTTTTGAAATTTTATCAGCGTCAATAGTTGATGGCATTTTGGAATTTGGCTTCTCAATTGCGCATAGCAGAGCGACTTTTGGCTTCGGATTTTCAAGATGATGAGCGACTGCAACTGCGTTTTTTATCAGACCTAATTTTTCTTCGATATTTGGATATAACACAATTCCGCCATCGCTCATAAGTGTCAAGCGCTCTTTTGTTTCAAACAGAAAAACATCGCTCAGAATATTTCCTGTTTGGAGTCCATTTTCCTTATCCAAAACAGCTTTCATCAGTTGAGAAGTATCTGTTTTTCCTTTGAGAATCAGATCTGCTTTATTATTGTGAATGGCTTCTATTCCGCGTTGTATGCATTTTTCCGAATCAGGTTCATCAATAATTTCAAAAGAGTTCATAAAATTTGCATCAATATTTTCAATCAAATTTTGAATTTCAGATTTGTTTCCAATAAGTAAAAAGTCAGCAATATCTTGCTTTTTCGCTAAAATTGCTGCTTTAACGGAAGATTTCGTATCAGCAGCCGGAATTACAACTTTTTTTGAAGGAAGTTTTTTTGCTTTTTTCAGCAATTCGTCAAAACTTTTTATCATAAAATTTTATTAGATTTTCTTTTTATTTTCAGAATAATGTATCTTAACATTTTGAGCAATTTCATTCAATCGGACATCGATTGAAATGCCATTTTGTTGTAAAGTTTTCCAGAGCACATCCATCGCATCATCTTTTGAAAATCCGATTGACGCAGCAGTTGTGAGTAGCATTTTCTTCTCTTTTGTAGTAAGTTTTCCATCGGCAAGAGTGATGACTGTCAGAAAGTGTAATGCGTAAAATTTTTCATCGTCAGAAGCATTTTTGTAAAGGTATTTTGCTGTTCCTTTGAGTTGAGATTCGACTTTTTTCTTATCATAAATTATCTCTTTTTCAGGATTGTCGGTAAATACATTCGCGAGAATTTTCACAAGGCTTTTTATCTTTTCAATATTTATTTCCTTATCCGCAGAAATGATGGCAACAGCAGCAGCAGCAATAAATTTCATCATCTGCTCATTTGTTTTTTTTCTCGGATAGAAATTTGTCAGCGAAATGAGTTTTCCAATTTGTTGAGAAAGTTCCTTTGTGTTTATTTTTCCTTTCGGAGAATAAAGCGTAGAATGATAAAAGAGTTCAAGTGCTTTTAGCCGAACTGGCAAAAGTGGATGAGTAGCGGTACTTAGTTGAGAGAGATATTCAGATTGTGCAAGGTCATCTAATTGTTTCATCAGTTCTGGCAGATTGAAATTTAGATTTTTTTCAGTCAGCCCATAAGAGCCCTTAAGTAAACTCTGAATTGCCGTTTGATAATTTTTGCAAGCCAGAAGTCCAACTCTATCGCTGCTGATTTCTGCTTTTTTCTGCCAAGAGAGAAATTTTTTTTCGGCTAAAATTGATAGAAATGTAGTTCGTTTCTTATTTGGACTGTATAAAAGTAGCAGCCGATTATGGTCGTAAAGAATATGTCCCAATTCGTGTCCGAGAACAAAAAGAATTTCTGCGTCAGAAAAGTTTTCCAATAAAGCCGCCGTAAAAACGATACTTATGATTTTACGCTGTTTGAATGCAAAAGCATTGTAGCTGTTATCATTCAGAGAAAAAAATTCGATATTCTCTTTTATGGCGAATAATGCTTTTACTTTCTCTATAATTTTATAAATTCTTGGCGAAATTACAGAAGTTAATCGGACAGAATTTGCGAGAAGTTCATCTCTGAATGAAATATGCTCTTTCAGAATTTCTTCATGAGAATCGATGATTTGCTTAACTTTATAGACATTGTATAATTCCTTTGTGTCCAACAAATCGCCTTTGTATCTAATTTTATTTAAGTCCATCAAACCTCCCAGAAATTCAGAAAATTTATTGAAAAAAATATTTGGAAAAATTAAAAATTATGTCAAATTTTATTTATTTGAACTTCTCTTTTTTCGATTAAATTCAGCAATCGATTCGGTCGGCTGAGATGTGTTATCTCGTTTCCATCGATTATCAATTTTGCTTGTGAGAAGCTTGTGTTTTTTGAAATAATTTGCAAGTGCATCACGAATTATGATGTAATGATAAGTGATTTGTTCTTCGGGAATTTCTGTGAGAATTGTAAGTCCAGCATTTCCCTGCATAAGAAAATCTGTGGTTGTAAGTTTATAAATTTTATCAGGATTCCAATCTTCGCCGCCAATTTTTATTTTTGTTACTCTTTCAAAATTTGGCAAATTTTTATTATAAACAATTTCAGCGCCAGCAATTCTCAAACCGTGATGTCCGTAAGAGACACGAATTTCCAGAATTTCTTTTAACAAAGCACCCGAAACATCAATTGTTACAATCTGGCTTTCAAATGGAAGCACATCAAAAATATCGCGATATGTCACCGGTCCGCGATTAATATCATCTCGAATTCCGCCAAGATTCAGAAATGAAAAATCAGCATCCGTTTCTTCGAGAATCGCATCAAGAACGGTATTTCCTATCAAACTTTGTGCGCCACCTCCACGCGAGAGATGAATAAGAGCTTCTCCAATTATATCGTCCATCCCTTTCTCAGCTTCAACTTGCATCTTAAGGATTTTTTCTTTTACCTCTTTATCGGGAATAAATTCTTCTTCAAAAAGTGTGAGTAAATCTCCGTCCAGATAAGTAGGAAGTTCATATCCGGAAATTGTTTTGGTCTCCTTATCAATTTTGATAATCGCGTGTCCCATATTTGAGCCGTAAGCATAATTTTGAAAAAGCAGAGTGTGATTATTCGGCTCTTCCCACGGTTTTTGATAACCTTTATGAATATGACCGCAAAATAGCATATCAATTCCTTCAACTTTGTAAGCGAGATGCATAGCATTGTCTGGCCAATACCGCTCTGGGTCGTTGATATGACCATCGACAATATCGCGCTGATAAGCAGATTTTACATCGTATGGAATTCCAAGATGTGCCAAAATCGCGACAATATCGGCGCCTTTTTCCTTTACTTCTTTGATGTATTTTTCAGCAGTTTCAGCAACAGGCAGGAATTTCAAACCCTCAATATGAGCAGGAAAACTCATCATAACTGTCTCTTTTGTGCACAAACCAATTATTGCAATTTTTACTCCTTGAATATCTTTTATGATGTATGGGATGCATTCAGGAATGATTTCACCAGTTTTTTTCGTAACAATATTCGCACAAACGATTGGAAATTCTGCAAGAGAGAGAGTTTTTTTCAATTGGTCATAACCTGCATCAAATTCGTGATTTCCAATTGCCATTGCATCATAATCAACCATATTCATATATTTTATAACCGCTTCGCCATGACTCATCGTTCCAATTGGATGTCCTTGGAAGAAATCTCCCGCATCAAGAAGAAGAACCGATTCGTTATTCTCTTTTGCTTTTTGGCGAACATATTTGATATAAGCAGCAGCCGAAGCGCCGCCGCCCAGTGGCGGTGGATATTCTGAATTAATAAATGTTGCTGGAACGGCATCAATACCGCCATGAATGTCGTTAGTAAATAGTATATTCAGTCGTATATCATCACAAAAAAGTAAAGAAATAGAAAAGACCAAAAAAAGTATGAAAATTATTTTTCTCATTTTATCTTAAAATTTCCACGAAATTGTTGCAATTGCATTTATCATAAAATCTGACACCTTGTCAGGTTCGTCTCTGTCTTCAGGCAGATCATTGTGTGTTGTGTCCCATAAGCTTTCATGTGCATAATATCCGTCGGGAAACAGATCCATTTCAGAATAATTTCTCTTTCCAATTTCTGTTCCAATATCAAGCACAAAGTTGTGAGGTAATTTTATGGAAGTTCCAGTAGAAAATGCAATTAAAGTAATCTCTTTATTCTGTCCAGATGGCTGATATCTAAATCCAAGACGAATTGGAATTCCATTATGCATTATATGTTCAATGCCTGCTGAAAATTCCAAAACATCATCATACAAACTGTCGTATTCGCTCCATCTAATTAATTCCGCATCAATGCTGAATTTTGTATCCCACTCATTTCGTGGATGATATTCAAAACCGATTCCAAATTTTGTTGGATAATAAATTGTCGTGTCAGCCCAAACTGTATCAGAATTGGTTCTATATTCTTTTGTCAATTCAGATTTGTGTATATATGAAAATCCAAGATTTATACGTTCATTTAATCCGACAATTAAACCGCCCTGATAACGAATTCCAGAATATTTATTTTTCATAGTATAAGTTGTGTCACGCAAACTGTCTGAGTCATTGAGCATTTGTTCTTTTGCCCATTCTGTAAAGATAATTGTAGAATCCATTTCACTTTCACCTTCAAGAAATGATACACCAAATCCCAAAGAGAGCGATGAAATCGGACTATTAGAATTTTTCAAAGATAAGGCAATTGAAGGCGAGTAAGCATAAATTTTTCCTGAACCGATGAAACTGTTGTTTGCAATCTTTTTCTGTTCGTTATCATTATCTGTATTTTCGTTATTCCGCATCTCTTCTTCATATTTAAAGTCGAAATTGTATAAAGGAGCAAAATTGAAAGCAAGTGTCAATTTTTCAGAATTTGAAAGTTGTTCACTAAAGTAAATTCCACCAGAATATTTATCAAAAAAATGAGCATTCGAAACATAAACAGCATCATCCAAATAACCGTCAAAAGAGTCATAAAGCGGATATTCTCTATTTTCATCATTTTTTGTAACATTGGCGGTTAATTGAAATCCAAATTTATTATGCAGTAATCCTAATATTGCGGGATTATTTAATGCTGCTGTTATTTCTTCACTTGAAGCAATTTCAACAGACCCCATTGCAAGTGAGCGTGCAGAAAAGCAGCGCATCTCTTCGCCAACATCTCTATCAAAAAGTGATGCTGCATTTAAGTTAAAACTAATTATCATTAGAATTATTACTAAAGAAATCTTTTTCATTTATTCTCCCATTTTTCAATTAGCCACGAAATCTCTCTTTTTAATATGAATAAAATAATCTTTTGTGTACTTTTGTGTGTTTTTGTGGCTCATATTAAAAATTCCAATCTATTTGCAATCTGACATAACTCTCATTATGCTTTGTTTGAGGAACATAATTTTGTCCTTCGACTTCATCAGGGTCATTATATTTTCTCAAATATAACTCCTCATCTTTAAAATGTTTGACTTTATATTTGAATGAAATTGCCAAATGATTCGAAATTCTGTCATAAATTGTGAACCAATATTTCATTCCTTCACTTCCCATAAAATCAATCTCCATATCTTCCCAATCCCAATGACTGATGCCGTGGCCATTCCAGAATAAGAATGAACCCTCGACTTTGAAATCATCTGTGAAATTGTGTGTATAATTTACAGCAATATAATCTCCGTGATTCAGAACATTTCCTGTTGGAATTATAGCATCTCCAGGTTCAGCACTATTTGAAAGAGAAGTATAAGGAGCCATCCAAACCTTATTAAAGCGATATTCGAGAGAAAATTTATCTCTATTAGTAAGGTATGATGTAAATTTTAGCGTGGTTTCACTTGTTTTTGAGACCGACCTTGCAGAAGTATCTTCACAGCGATTTGTCTGCAATTTTTGTTTTAATCTGATACTTATTTGATAAATTGGCCGGTAATCCAATTCTCCCTGAAAACGCACACTTCTTCTTCCATCAGATTTCCGTTTCCACATATCAAGATATGCTTTTGTAAGTGTGAGTTGACGATGGAATTTGTATCGTGATTCGATGTAAATTCCTTCTTCTGCTTGAGACCAAGGTGAATTGTAATACACTTCTGAAACAAGCGGATTTTTCAGATAATAAGCTTTTTCAAGAATAGTTCCATCGAATCTTTCATGTTCAGCGAATGGACGAGCATAAGGATTATCAAATTCCAAATCGTAATTTCTGTAAAGCATAAGAAAGTTTAGATTTTCAAAATTAAAATATCCGCTTGCCACAATTGCTTTTGGGTCATCGCCCAATTTTCCAGGTTTGCCATCTATTTCCAATTCTGCAAATTCCCCTTGAAAAGAAAAATCCTTGATTGTTGTCTGCCAATCAAAACCATAAACACGACGATAATTTCGTTCATATTCATCAGTTTTTGTGGAATACAAAGATGAGATTTCCGAGTCATTCATCTTGATTTTATCATAATCATAATCGTCTGCAAATAAATAGTTTTCAAGAGAATCAGGTGAAGCGATATTAAAATGCTTATCATATATTGATTCATAGGCAGTGATTCCAAAATGAGTTCCAATTATTGGAGAAACTTCCAAATGCCCACCACGAAGGATTTCTTTCAAAACATCTCTTCTTGGAGCCATTAATATTTTGGGTAAAGGATAAGGTTGTAGATTTACTCTTAATGGATTGAAATATTCTTCAGAACTTTCCAATTCTTCATTTGTGAAACGAGGTTTGGAAATCACATAATAAAAAATATCATCTTCGTCGTCAATTTCGTTGTTCTCGTTACTATCCCAAACAATTGCATCTTTTTTATCTTCAGAATAGAAGAATGAAGCATTGAGAAAATCGTTATTAAATTCAACCGCCCCACCTTTCAGGGCGAATTCTTCTGTTGGCGAAAGGTCGGAAAAAATTCCAAGAACTCTTTTGCCATATCCAAAACCAGTTCGGCGTCTATCAAAATAATCGGTATTTTCCATAACCAAGCCCTGTCCATAAGTGGCACGATAGTTTCCAAATGTTAATTTTGTTTTGATTGGTTTGACATTAATCGCAAATGAAGATTTGGCGTTATCCTTGATTGTTGCTGCGAAATCATCATCAAATTCCAAGAAATTCAAATCGCGATTTTCACCTTTACTTAAAAAAGATATTGCACCAAATTCCAAATTTATCCAACCTTCCATTCTTGCTCTGAATTTGTGTGAGACCTCTGGCGCAGCATTATCCAGATTATATCTTCCCCACATTGAGAATTTAGAATTTGTGCTATCTGGCACATAACTTTCTCGCAAAAGTTCTTCGGTTTCCTCGGAATATGGCATAGTATTTAGTTTGAATCTGTAATTAAAAAACCATCTATTATCAATTTTGGAATCATAAGTTACATAATTTTTGAGATTTGTGGCGCCATAATGAGTTAATTCGGGCGACCTTCGCATACTTCTGTAATCGGAAAATTTAGATAATTTGCGTTGTTTCAGAATTGCTCTTACATCTGGTGGTGTTACAACCGGCATATTCAAAAGTTCATGAAAAGTCGCAGTATTAATATTTGTTGGTGAGATGAGCAAATCTTCCCACAAATCAGATATTCCCTCTTGCGAACCCTCATTAGAAGCCAATCTTCGCAAAAGATAATTAATCTGGTC
Organism: Candidatus Cloacimonadota bacterium; assembly: GCA_014382495.1. Classification (GTDB taxonomy): domain Bacteria; phylum Cloacimonadota; class Cloacimonadia; order JGIOTU-2; family JGIOTU-2; genus JACNJR01. The sequence goes on from JACNJR010000034.1 coordinate 26,571, forward strand.
TCGGCGCTGAGCCACCTCATCAAAATCTGTAAATTTATGAACCATTATCAAAGATTTTATCTTATTCAAAGTAATTTGGTCGATACTCTTTATTTTTCGCAATTCATAAATGGAATCAAAATATTTCTGATAAGTTCTATAATAATAGATATCTTCTGCCTGTTTTTCAGAAATTGGCAAAGATTTTATCTCACCCAAACTTGCTTGATTTATATCCAATTGTTCGTCAGCAAAGACGGGGTAAGATAAGACAGTTATGGAAATCAAGAAAGATAAGATTATAATTCGCATTTCAATCCTATTTAACTAACAAAATAAATTCAATCACAACAAAAATTAGAAGTATAATGATGAAAAAATTCAGCCAGACAATTTTCATAGTAAGTTTTTCAATCTTAATTTTCATATCTTTGAAGTCCTTGTAAAACCGATTCTCAAAAGTTTTATATTTTTTTGACAACTCATTGTAACCCTTTGAATGAAACTTATTTTCCCAATCTTTGACAAAATGATTTACGATTCCGAAGAAGAGTTTGATGAATCCTTGTATAATCGAAGATTTTGAAGATGATTTTTCTCTTCTCTTTTTTTTCATTAATTCCTCTTAAAAAATTTTAGAATTGATATCCGATTGAAAAATGATGCGTTAAATTTAGCACCGAATGTGTATTCACACCATAATCGAATTTTATACCTTTAACGAGAAGTCCAATTCCGCCAGAAATACTGTTTGGATAGGTGGAAGCGCCAGTTCTTAAACAAAAATTTTTTGTGATTTTATACTCGATTCCAAATTGCACTTTGGTCTCTTCGGAGAATTTCTGCTTCAAATTTATCTCTGTTGTAACATCACGATATGGCTGATATGCAACTCCAATTGTCAAGTATCTGGGAAGGTCGTAAGTTCGTCCTTTTCCAACTGATGGATTGTTGATATTTTTGATTGCAAATGCAATTCTTGTTCTCTGGTGAAGAATAGCAAGCGCGCCAAAATCCAAGCCAAAAACAGATTCCTGTCCCATTTCTAATCCGTCTATTGTCTCACCAAAATATAGATGATTAAGATTTGCAGAATATCCGCAATATAGTTTTGAGTGCACATCTCCCATCACAAGAAACGAATGAGCGATAGAATAAGTTCCTTCACTTTGCAGCACCTCATCTTGCCATTCGACATTCATCATTTTGATTCCGAGTGCAATTGTGCCATATTTTGGAAGATGATAGGCCAGAGCACCTGTTTTTAGAATCTGAAAGTCATTACCAAAGAGTTTAGCAAATCCTGTTTTGACCCCAGCAGTTGCAGTTTGTAAAGCAGCTGGATTATAAAAGATAGCACTTGCATCGTCGCAACTTGCAATGAAGGCGCCGCCCATTCCGCGTGCTCGTGCAGATGGCTCGTAATCATTAAAAATATTGGATTCAATATCCAAAGCAAATATTGATATGCCAAACAAACATACAAATAATATTATAAAAACTTTTTTCATTTCATCCTTTCAAAATAAACTCTTTTACTTCATTTACAAACTCTTTTGCATGAGAAAAAAGTGCATTTATTTCATCTTTAGAATCTTCAATATTTTGAATTTAATGTTTCAAAGGTGCCGCGATAACAATTGGCACTGTATCTGTTTTTGTTTTGCCCGTATCTCTATCAATTACTTCAAGATGACAGATGTATAAACCGGGTGGCAGGGTATTCCAAGTTTCATCTTTGCCGTCCCATTTGAATGATTCAGAACCAGTGGAAATTTTATTGAAGAAGGTGTAAACCAGTTTTCCTTCGCTATTATACAGCCGGAGAATTATTTTATCATCACTAAGAGAATGAACTTGTATTTCAAATTTTTCTCCTAAAGTTGGACAGAATGTCCGAGGTGGAACCTTAAGGATTGCTTTTAAAAATGCAACATCATACATATAGGAGTTTAATGTATACGGAGCATCTTCAGGAAGATTTGTTATCTCTCCAGTAGAAGTATCTGTAATTGCAAAATAGAAATATACTATCGTTGCTTCGGGTTGACCTGGAATTACAGATTCAAACTCGTTATATGTTCCTTCTATTGACTCCATAATAATGGATTGGAAAGGATGATGTTGAACAGTTCTCCAAAGTAATCTTACAGTATCACAATCACCAGTATAATCATCTGGGCAGGTGAATGTTATTGCGACAGTATCATAAGGTTGTGGCGTGATAGGAGTAATCTCAAAATATTCTTCGCCACTGTACAAACTAATATCTTCCGCATATCCGCAAGTTAGTTGTGGTGCGCCTTCATAAAATGTGATCACACCATAACCTTTTATGAGATCATCTT
>JACNJR010000043.1 GCA_014382495.1 Candidatus Cloacimonadota bacterium
GCGAAGGATAAGTCCCATCTCCGCCTGCATTCGTTGTGTACTGAATATCATAAATAGTGGTTGCGTAAACAAAATTTACAAAAGATAAAAACAGAAATAAAAAAATCAGATATTTTATAGATTTCTTCATTTATTCTCCAAATTAACTTTATTTATATTTTGCGATTTTTCAACTTTCTTCTCAAAAAAAATAAAATATATCATCAAAATCGAAACTCCTATCAAAATACAAGAATCGGCAATATTAAAAACATACCATCTGTCAACAATAAAATCAAAAAAATCGAAATCCAGAAAATCAGTTACCTTTCCAAATGCAATTCTGTCAATAAGATTTCCAAATGCGCCACTCAATATCAACACAAAACCCAAATCTGCAAGCGGATGCGCACTCTTCAAAAAGAGATAAACAATAATGCAAATTGCAACTAAAGTCAAAACTAGAAAGATAATCTGATTCAGATTTCCAGTTCCAATTGAAATTCCAAAAACAGCGCCAGGATTTTCTACATAAGTGATTTTGAAAAAATTTCCCAAAACTGAATAACTTCTTTGTAATCCATCTTGAAAAAGTTTTCGCACAGCAATTTTTGAAAATTGATCCAACGAAAGAAACAACAAGAAAAATAGTGAGTATTTTCTGAAATTAGTGATTATTATTAGCTCCTTCGCTATTTCTTTTGCACTTGATACACATCTCAGCAAAAGGTATTGCTATAAGTCGCTTTTCAGAAATTTTCGCTCCGCAAAACACACAAATTCCGAAAGTTTTATCGTAAATTCTCCTCAAAGCGATATCCAGTTTTTTTAGATTTCTCAATTCTCTTTCTAATGTAGCAGTATCTTTTTCGCGCTCGTTGTTATCGGACGCAAGGTCAGCAAGATGAGTTGTATAAGCGGAGATATCTCCGGCAGAATCTCTGATAGTTTTGCTCCAAGATTTGTCAATTCCTTCAATTATTTTGACCGTTTTTTCTCTTTCTTTGAGAATCAAATCTTTATAGAATGCTAACTTTTTCATCTCCATTTTTGAGAAATCCTTTCTACAAATTTTTAAGGAAATTATTCAAAAAAATTATCAATTTATTTTGGGCAGATTTTGCAGCTTTTTCAATCTCTTTTTGAGAATGAATTTGGGAATGGAACAGATTTGACATATTTGTAATTGTTGAAATTCCCAAAATTTTCATCTGAAGATATACCGCTACAATTACTTCATGAACTGTTGAAAGTCCGATCATATCTGCGCCTACAGTTTTTAGCATTTTACATTCTGCCCTTGTCTCCATATTTGGACCTAAAAGTCCAGCATAAATTCCCACTTTTATATCAAGTGAATTTTCTTTAGCAACTTTTTTTGCAATTTTGATAAAATTTTTATGATATGCGTCGTTCATACTTGGAAATCTTAGACCGAATTTTTCGTCATTTTCGCCAATCAACGGATTTTTTCCTGTCAAATTAATATGGTCAGAAATCAGTACAAGATCACCAACATTAAAATTTTCATTTAGCGAGCCAGCAGCATTTGTAATGATCAAATTTTTTACTCCGATTTTTTTCAAAGCAAAAAGTGGATATGTAACTTCTAATGACGAATAACCTTCATAACAATGCAATCTTCCTTGCATAATAAGGATATTTTTTCCAGCCATTTTTCCGAAAAGCAATCTTCCACGATGAGATGGGGCGGTTGATGTCCGAAAATGTGGAATTTTCTGATACGGAATTTCCGCTTCAATTTGTAAATTTTTCGCAATTTCATTTAATCCAGTTCCAAGAATAATAGCCGTATTAACATCATTGGGAAAATTTTGTTTAATGAATTCAACAGTTTCGGGAAGATATTGCAGATTTTTTTTCATGATAGAAATTTTCGTATAATTTGGATAATAATAATTACAATAATTGGTGAAAAATCTACATTTTTTTGTGGCAGAATTTTGCGAATTGGTTCTAAAACAGGTTCGGTAATTTTAATCAACAATTGAACGATGGGCGTGTTATGGTTTGGTGAAAACCAAGATATCAAAGCGCGAATAATGATGAGCCAAGAATAGATAGACAAAAGGGAACTTAATAATTGTGGCATTTTAGTCCTTTACTGGTTTGAAACAATTTCTGCAACGTGCTTCATAAATGTCTTTTTCTCCGAGCAAGATCTCTTTGTCACTTTTGATTAATCGCTGAGATCTATTCGCAGGATTTCCGCATTTCATGCAAATTGCGAGAGTTTTTGTGATATATTCAGCAGTTGCCAACAATTCTGGAACTGGCCGAAAAGGCCTTCCCAAAAAATCTTGGTCAAGTCCAGCCACAATTACTCGCCTGTTTTCGTCTGCAAGTTTTTGGCAAACTTCAACTAATTTTTCATCGAAAAATTGAGCTTCATCAATTCCCACAACTTGAGTGTCGGACTTTACATTCTTGTACAAATCATCAGAATCAGCAACCTGTTGTGAAATCATTTTGGAATTATCGTGAGAAACAATATATTTTTCGCTATATCGTTTATCAATTTTTGGTTTGAAAATCTGGATTTTTTGCTTTGCGATTTCAGCTCTACGAAGTCGTCTTATTAATTCTTCAGTTTTTCCGCTAAACATACTTCCGCAGATAACTTCGACCCAGCCGGTTTTTCCGTTTACAATATTCATTATTATTTTTCCAATCTGTGACGGAAAATCAGAGGTGAAATTTTCCTGTCAATTTTTTTATTTGTTAATAAAATATTTTTTTAAAAAAAATTTGACAAAAAAATTAGAAGATATCAATTCTCGTTTTTTCAAATTGTGGGAGATATTTATGAAGTTTTATTTGAGTAAAGTTTTAATAATTTTTATTTTGATTTTTCCATTACTTGTTTTTGCATATAATTCTCAAGGTTTTGGAAATAGAGATTCAGAACCATACATTGACAATTTAAATCCAGATTCGCTTGCGACGGGAGTTGCCGTCAATACAAATATTGAGTTTGACATTCATGATTCTGACGGAATTTTAATTGATTCAATCTCAGTTATTATTATCGAAAATGACAATCAAGATTTTCACAATTACTCAACTGCTTTAGGAAATCTCGGAGAAAATGTGGTGTCTGATTCTTTATGCGAAATCACAATTGATCCACAAACAATTTTTCGTTATTGTGATACAATATTTGTAAATGTGAGAGCGTTAGATGTCTTGGAAAACGAAATGAATGTTACTTATTGGTTTAAATGTATGGAAGATAATGATTCTCCTTACATTTATCCTGGCAGTTTGTCTCCATCTAATGAAGAAATTAATGTTTCACTTGGCACCAACATCGAATTTGGAATTCGTGATCAAGGTGGCGCTGGAGTGAGTTTGTCCACAATAGTAGTGAAGGTGAATGAAACATTTTACAATTATGAACATAGTGGGATTTTTAGTTACGAACTTGCAGGAACTGGATTTAATATCACTGTAAATCCCACCAATAATTTTAATTTTGGCGATTCGGTAAATATTGAAATTAATGCTAATGATTTAGCGATTCCACCTAATTCTATGACCATTTTGTCATATTTTATTTGCGCTAGTGAGAATACTTCTCCCACAGCAGTAGATTTTTCTATTTATCCTTACGAAGATGTGGCGATTGTTATTCCATTTTCTGATAATTCATCTGATTATGAAGGGCAAACATTATCTTATGAAGTAGTAGATGGTCCATATCACGGCACTTACTCAAATAGTATTTATACTCCAGATTTAAATTATAACGGAATAGATTCAGATTCGCTTGATTATGTTGCATTTGATGGGGCTTTATATTCTGATACTGCAACAGTTTTTATTAGTGTATATCCCGTCAATGATGCGCCTTTAGCTGGTGCTGGAGATGATTTTGAAGCTTTTGAAGGAACAGAAGTTACACTCGATGGTTCTGCTTCATACGATATAGATGAAGATACTATAACCTATCTTTGGTCTGGTGAGTTAGCCGATTTATTAGATAATGATACTTTAGCAACACCTACATTCACTGCTCCCGAAGTTGTCGGAGACAGCATTTATACATTTTATTTAATGGTGTATGATGGAGAATATTATTCAGAACTCGATGAAGTAATAATCACAATCTTTAATGTAAATCAACCGCCAATTGCGAATGCCGGTGAAGACCAAGAGGTTGATGAGGGTACTTTTGTAACCTTGGACGGCTCGGGTTCTTCTGATCCAGATGAAGATGATTTAACTTATGCTTGGACAGCGCTCGAAGGAGTAATGCTCAATGACTCCACTCTGTCTAATCCTGTGTTTATTGCTCCTTCTGTAAGTGGAGAGACGGATCTGTTTTTTGTTTTAATCGTGAATGACGGAGAATATGATTCTGAACCAGATACGGTTATTATAACAGTTCGAGATATTGAAAATTATCCTCCCAATATTGCGGATTTATCAGTATCAACACTTGAAGACATCTCCGTTGAGATTATTTTCACAGGCACTGATCCAGATGGCGATACATTAACATTTGCAGTAGTTGATTCACCAACTAACGGGATTTATGCAGATAGTGTTTACACCCCGAACGAGAATTATTTTGGTGATGATAGTTTCACCTATCGAGCGTATGATGGGACAGATTCGTCTGATGTAGCAACAGTTTTTATTACGATAACATCCGTAGATGATGCGATTATTGTAACTGAGCTATTGCCAGCAGAATTTACTCAGATAATTAATGAGACGGAGACGATAAATTTTTCAATAACGGCAAGCGATCCAGATGGGAACGAACTTATTTACAGTTGGAAGCTAGATGATGTGGAAGTATCGGCAATAAATAGCTACAATTTCACAACAGATTATACTTCTTCGGGATATTATTCTGTTACGCTTGATGTAACGGATAATTATGGAAGAGATGCATTAAGCTATCAATGGAATGTGACAGTTACCGATATTGACCAAGATATTGTTGTTACAGAATTACTTCCTGCAGAGTTTACTCAGACAATTAATGAAATCGAGACGATTAACTTTTCAATTACGGCGAGTGATCCAGATGGGAATGGTTTATCTTATGTTTGGAAATTGGATGATAATGTTACATCTGTAAATTCGATTTATGATTTTGTGACGGATTACGAGTGGTCAGGAAGTTATGTAGTAACCTTAGAGGTGTCTGATAATTTTAACAGAAGCACGCTTGCTTACACTTGGAATGTAACAGTAAATAATGTAAACCGTATTCCCGTTGTGGAAAATATGGCGATTAACACAGGCGAGGATACAGCTGTTGAGATTATTTTCACAGGCACTGATCCAGATGGCGATACATTAACATTTGCAGTAGTTGATTCACCAACTAACGGGATTTATGCAGATAGTGTTTACACCCCGAACGAGAATTATTTTGGTGATGATAGTTTCACCTATCGAGCGTATGATGGGACAGATTCGTCTGATGTAGCAACAGTTTTTATTACGATAACATCTGTAGATGATGAGATAGAGGTTACGGAACTTTTGCCAGCAGAATTTACTCAGATAATTAATGAGACGGAGACGATTAACTTTTCAATTACGGCGAGTGATCCTGATGGGAATGATTTATCTTATATTTGGAAATTGAATGAAGTTGAAGTTTCCACAGAATCTACTTTTAATTTCATAACAGATAATACATCAGCGGGATATTATGCTGTTACGCTCGAAGTGATGGACAATTATTCAAAAAATTCGCTCAGTTACACTTGGGATATTGCTGTTCTTTCTGATGAAAAAGTTATTTTAGATCCCCACACGGTTCCTGAAGATGCGTCTTGCGAAATAATTGTTATTACAACTCAATCAACAGATAAAATAACTTGTAAAATTTTTAATAGACGCGGAAAGTTGATTAAAGTTTTAGATGTCCAAGAAGATAAAACAACAACTTGGGATAAAAAAGACAAAAATGGTCGTCCTGTTCCAGGCGGATTTTACATTTATCAAGTGAAAATTGACGAAAAAATATATCAAGGTAGCATAATAATTGTAAGGTAGAAATATGAAAAATAAATTTTTAATTATAATTTTAGTTTTACCAATTATCTGTTCAGCTTACGATTTTTTTGATGGCGGAGTACGCAATTCAGCAATGGGGGGAACAGGAATTAGCTCTTCAAATGATGCTTCTTCCGCTGTTTGGAATCCAGCACTTTTGGGAAACTTAAATACTTATCAATTGCTTACCGATTCTAGAAAAATCACCATTCAGTTAGATAATGATAGTTGGTCTCAAAATGTGATGTATTTTACAGTTCCGACAAAAAAAATTGGCACATTTGCGTTGAGTGCGAATTATTTTGGCGGGGATGTAGCTGGAGAAGGTAAGTTTGGATTCCATTATGGTAAAAATTTGCCAAAAAATTTATTTATTGGTTTTAGTGCGAATTACTACATTTTCGACACCACAATTGAAGATATAATGGATTACGATTGTGATTTTGGAATTGGTTACAAATTGGCTTTTGTTAAACTTGGAGTGGTAGCCAAAAATTTATTACAGGCAGATTTGGGCTCAAATTCAGAAGATAAACTTCCACGAATCTATGGTTTTGGTTCTTCGTTTAACTTAAAAAATTTAACTATTTCTGCAGATATTCAGCGCGAAAACAACTACGATTCTGAAGAAATATTGTTTGCTGTTGGTGCAGAATATTTACTTGCGGATAATTTAGTTTTACGGGCAGGAGTGAATAATTATGATTTCACCGCCGGATTGTGTATCAAACTTTTTTCAAAAAATTGGGTCAATCCATTTTTGGAAAATGATTTAGTAAAAGTCCGTTTCATAAATGTTTCGATAGATTATTCGGTTCAATATCAACATGGTTTTTCATTTGGAAACGAAGATGGTTCTACCTTCGAATCTGATTTTGGAAACCATTTTGTTGGAATAAAAATAGATTTCGGAAAAATTACAACTTCAAAAGAGAATGTCGATAAATTTCTTCTCCCATCAATAAAAGCTGATGTGGAGGTTGATACAATTTTTGTTGAAAAAGTCAGAATCGACACTTTGGTTAAAGAAGTAACAGTTTTCGATACCGTGAAAATAATGGAAAAAATAGCTGATGAAAGTTTGGTTGAGAAACGAGTTAAGGAAGAAATCGAAAAGGTAAAAGTTGAAGAATTTGATAATCTGAACGAAGCCTCAATTCACCTTTCAAATGCTCTGAAATATTATTATGCCGAAGAGTATGACAAGGCAATTGAAGAGTGCGAAATTGCAATTTCATATGCACCCAATTTTTCACTTTCGTATTTGCGAATTGGCTCAATTTATTATAAATTAGGCAACATTGATGAAGCGATTTATTATTGGAGAAAGGGACAAAAAGTCGATCCAAATAATGAGGAGCTGAATCGAATTTTGGAAAATTATTAATTAAAAGAAGGAATAAAAATGAAAAAAGTGATTTTGATATCAATTATCTCTCTTTTTAGTTTGTCACTTTTGGCGCAAAACACCGAAACTGTTATTGAATTAAAAATGGAGAGAGAATTAGCTGAAAGAATTGAAAATTTGCTCTTTCCAATTATAGGAAAGACCGTTGTTCTCGTCGATTTAACTTTGAAATACCCTTCGGAAGGACTGATTCCTTATGGGATGGAATTTGATGAAAGCAAGAGTTTGCCAGGTCTTCCAATCGCAAAATCGAAAGGAATTTTGCCTAAAACAATTGAAGGTGAAGCTACATTGCCGACTCAGATTTTGAGCAAAAAAATCGTTTTAAATATCGCTAAAAATATCAGCGATTCAAAAGTGGAAATTGTTTCAGAAAATATCAAAAATTGGTTTCATCTTGATTTAGATAAAGATGATGTTTTGGAAATAAAAAAGGTGCTGGAAATCTCGGAAGAAAACATCGAAAAACGAGTAGAATTTTTTGAAAATCCTTTATTCATCATCTTATTGGTTTTTCTTCTAATTCTGCTGATTTTCATATTTATATTCAGAAACAGCATTAAAAATTTAGGCAAATCGATGAACAATGTCAATATTTCAGGTCTCGATAAGCCGATTAGAATTCAAGGCGATTTTGGTGGAGTTGGTCAAAAAGCAGAAACTTCTTCGCCAAATATTGAAATTTCCCAAAAAGAACCACTTCCAATCCGAATTCTGAAAGAAGAAATTAAAACTGATTCAACAGATTTTCATTTCCTCGAAGAATTATCTACAGACGATTTTATCTCGGTAATTGAAAAGGAAAAACCAGAAGAATTGGCTTTTATTCTTGCAAATCTTTCCGGTGAATTTAGTAATAAATTCTTTCAAAATTACAAAGGAGATTCGGATAAAATTCTCAAAAATATAATGTCATCTTTTCAAAAAACAAATGACGAAATCAAAGCGATTAGAGAGAAATTGTTTGCCAAATATTTGAATTATCTTGAGAATAAAAAAATCGCATTCGAAGGAGAAGATACGATAAAAAATATAATTAATAATCTTCCGCCTGAAAATGCCATCAAAATGTTTAAAAAAATTGAGAAGATCAATCCGAAAATTTCGCAAAAAATCAGAGAAAATATATTTTTATTTGATGATATTGAAAATCTTCACGATAACGATATTGAGCGAATTATACAACAAATTGACAACAAACTTCTCGCATCTTTTCTTGTAAATTCAGATAGTAAAATTCAGAATAAATTCTTCAAAAATATGACCGAAAGAGCAGTGTCATTTTTGAAAGAAGATATAGAATTACTTCACGAATTTTCTGACGAAGAAAAAAAACATTTCCAAAATGAAATGTTGTCTGCAATACGAAAAATACTAAAATTTTAGATAAGGATTAAATTATGAAAATTTCAACAATTTTTGGTTTTATTTTAGGATTTGGGCTCATTCTATTGGTTGTTTTTTCAAAAGAAGGCACTGAATATTTTTTGAATTGGTCAGCATTTGGAATCACAGTCGGTGGAACGATTGCTGCGACAATTATTTATTTTTCTCCAAAAGCACTTGGTTCCGCAATTTTATCATTTTTTGCCATTTTTAAGGGCAAACAATATTATCCCAAACATATGGTTGACATTATTGTTCAACTCTCGAAAGAAGCTCGAAATACGAGTTTCATCAATTTGGTAAATTCCGAATACACAAACGATGTGCCTTTTTTGAAAAAGGGATTAATTCTTGTCGCAGACGGAATGAATTCCGATGAAATTAGAGACAGATTAACTCGTGAAAAATATTCGATTTCAGGACAAAACAAACTTGGAGAAAGGGTTTTCAGGATTGCGGGAAGTTTTGCTCCGATGTTCGGAATGATGGGAACGGTTATTGGATTGATTGCGATGTTGAGGATGGTTGAAACTCCTGAAGAAGTTCCTGCTGCAATGGGATTAGCGTTGGTTACAACTTTGTACGGTTTGATTTTGGCATCCCTTGTTTTCAAACCAATTTCTGGGAAAATTAGAGATAAAAATCAGACAGACACCAGAAATAGAGAGATTCTCATCGAAGGTATCCTTTTAATTAAAATAAGTGAAAATCCGAAAAAAATTGAAGAAAAATTACTTGGATATTTAAACTAAAAAGTATCAATATGCAGAAATTTGTTGAATATTTTTATCAAAGTAAAACAGAAGATTTAGATGACCGAGTTGTTGAAAGTGAAAATTGGCTCGATGTAATAATTCCGTATGCAGATTTGATGACACTCTTGCTGATATTTTTTGTATTCTTTTTCATTTTTAGTACTTTCGAAGGGACGCGTGCTGCAAAAGTTGAAGAAGAAAAAATGGCACAAGTAATTGTCGAGCCGAAAGTTGAAGTAGAAAAACCAGCATATTACGAGGATACTCATGTCGTCGCGAAAGGTGAAAATCTATCGATAATTTCTGGCTACGAACATATCTATAATGACCCCGAAAAATGGGGAATAATATATCGCGCCAATCGAGATATATTGGAAAATCCAAACCTGATTTACGCAAATCTGATTTTGAAAATTCCGAGAAATTATTAATTTCTTACTATATCATATAATTACATTTATTTTTTGATACATTTCAAATTTTCTCCCCCAAAAATCATTCAGTTTTTTTCTGATTTTTAATAATATTTTTGCTGAAACTGAAAATAAAAATTTGCCGTAACTTCCTGAAATTGCGTAAAATACGATTGAAATCGAACAATTTTTCAAAAAAATAATTTGACAACTAAATTTTGTAAATAAAATTTCCCCGAAAACTAAAAAGTGGGCGGTTAGCTCAGTTGGTTAGAGTGCCACGTTGACATCGTGGAGGTCACTGGTTCGAATCCAGTACCGCCCACCATTTTATGAATTTTACAAAGTGAATTGTAAAATTAAACAAGTTGCGAAAGGTGTTTTGAAAAGAAGATGAAATTGAGTGAAAATGCTTTGGCTGTACTGAAAAAGCGATATTTCAAAAAAGATGAAAATGGTAATACAATTGAGAATTCCCAAGATATGCTGAAGCGAGTAAGTGAAAATATCGCCGGTGAATCCAAAGCGAAAGCAAAAAGATATTTTGATGTGATGGATAAAAAATATTTTTTGCCAAATTCACCAACTTTAATGAATGCCGGAAGCGATTTGCAACAACTCTCCGCCTGCTTCGTTTTGCCAATTGACGATAGTATGGATGGTATTTTTTCCGCAGTAAAAAATGCGGCTTTGATTCACAAAAGTGGCGGCGGAACTGGATTTAGTTTTTCAAATTTACGAGAAAAAAATGCGCCAGTTCGCACAACAAGAGGCGTTTCAAGTGGACCAATTACATTTATGAAAGTTTTCAATTCTGCCACCGATGCCGTCAAACAAGGCGGAACGAGACGCGGCGCTAATATGGCAATTCTAAATGTCACGCATCCCGATATTCTGGATTTTGTTACAGCAAAAGAGGAAACGAAAGAACTGAACAATTTCAATATTAGCGTTGGCATTACTGAAGAATTTATGAAAGCGGTTCAGAAAAATGAGAAGTACGACCTTATTTCGCCGTATACACAAAAATGTGTAAAACGCCTAAATGCGCAAGATGTTTTCAATCTCATCGTCGAAATGGCTCATAAAAATGGCGAGCCAGGAATCGTTTTTATCGATAGATTAAATAAATTTAATCCGACTCCAAAAGTGGGAAAAATTGATGCAACAAATCCGTGTGGCGAACAGCCGCTTCTTGCAAATGAAGCTTGTAACCTCGGTTCGATAAATCTTTCGCTGATGCTGAAAAATGGAAAAGTTAATTGGAAACTTCTGAAAGAAACCGTTTTTACGGCTGTGAATTTCCTCGATGATGTGATTGACCGTTCGGCATTTCCACTTCCAGAGATAGAAAAAATGGCAAAAGCAAATCGCAAAATCGGGCTCGGAATTATGGGTTGGGCTGATATGCTTATCCAACTTGAAATTGCATATAATTCTGACAAAGCAATAAAATTAGCCGAAAAAATAATGGAATTTATCGATTATTATTCAAAGGTGGAATCAATAAATCTCGCAAAGGAGAAAGGTGCATTTCCAAATTTTGGTCAAAGCATTTTTAAGAATGGAAAATTAATGCGAACTGATACGAAACTCGATTGGACTGATTTGCAAGCTAAGATAAAAAAGAATGGAATCAGAAATGCTACAACTACAACAATCGCCCCAACAGGTACTATCAGTATGATTGCTGATGCTTCAAGTGGTATCGAACCGATTTTTTCACTCGTCTATGTAAAAAATGTAATGGACGGAGAAAAATTACTTTATGTTAATAAATTTTTTGAGAAAAGCGCAAAAGATAATAAATTCTATTCGAAGAAATTGATGGAGCAAATTTCCGCGAATGGTTCAGTAAAAAATAACAAAAGAATCCCAAAAAATATCAGAAAAAAATTTGTGACTGCACACGATATTTCGCCAGAATGGCACATAAAAACTCAAGCAGCATTTCAGAAATTTGTAGATAATGCTGTCTCAAAAACTATCAATTTTCCGAATAAATCTGAAAAAGAAGAAATCAAAATAGCGTATGAATTTGCATATAATTTGGGTTGCAAAGGTGTAACTGTCTATCGCGATGGAAGTCGTCAGGAGCAGGTTCTTCATATTGGCACGAAGATGAGAGAGCAGGAAAAATTGCGAATTGCACCACGACAACGACCCAAAACGACAGTTGGAGTTACTAAAAAAGTCGAGACAGGCTGCGGACATCTTTATGTTACGATAAATACCGACGAAGAAGGAGTTTGCGAAGTTTTTACTCAAATGGGAAAAGTCGGCGGTTGCGCTTCCGCACAACTCGAAGCAATTGCAAGATTGATATCACTCGTTCTGCGTTCGAACATCAAAATGGAATCGATAATTCGACAAATCAGATCCATTAGATGCCCTTCTCCAATGTGGTCAGATGGCGGTATGATACTCTCTTGCGGCGATGGAATTGCAAAAGCACTCGAAGAATTTATCGCCCAAGATGGAAATGGTTTGGGAAATAAACATTCAGATATGATGAATGGCTCTTTCCAAAAATCAGTATCGAACCAAACGAAAAATGGCTTCGGCGCAATATGTCCAGAATGTGGCGCAGCATTAGAATTCAAAGAAGGATGCAGAACTTGTCCAATCTGCGGTTGGTCGAAGTGTAGCTAATTTTTCTTCGAAATAACTAAATAAATTTGACAACTAAATAAAATTTTTCACAAATCTCTCCGCGAGGAAAGATGAATAAAAAAATTATTTTTTCAGTATTAAGTATTATCGTATTTTTGTATTTTGAAATCTCTGCCGTCGAACCACATTTTATGAATGATCCTGCGATTTCACCTGATGGAAAAGTGGTCTGTTTTGTCTACAATTCAGATTTATGGACAGTTCCATTTGAAGGCGGAGAAGCAAAAAGATTAACCGTTTCAGAAGGTGCTGAATGGTCGCCAATGTTTTCGCCAAATGGAAAATATATCGCTTTCAATACTAATCGAGATGGCTGGACAGCACTCTATCAAATTCCAGCTGAAGGTGGATTTGCAAGCGAGATTACAAAAGATGATTTGTCAATTGTGGATTGGTTTCCAGATGGAAAATATATTTTAGCGACAGGAGATGAACCTGGATTTGGAGATAAATTTTTCAAAGTTTCCATCGATGGCGGATATGAAGAAATTACAAAATTCGGCGGATATTACACAACTATTTCACCAGATGGAAAAAAAATTATCTTCGCATATCGCGGAAAACCATATCGCGAAGCATACAAAGGCAGCACAAATGGCGAGTTGTGGGAATATGAAATTTCATCGAAAAATTATAATCGCTTAACTAAAACTGAATTGACCGAACGATATCCTGTTTATTCGCACCAAAATAATTGCGTTTATTTCGGAGCATCTGACGGAAATGTTTTTCAACTTTACAAAGCAGAAAATCACGATTTCAAAAACAGAAAACAGTTAACTAATTTCAAAATTTGGTCGTTGCGAGACATTAGTATTGCGAGAAAAAATGACCGAATGGTTTTCGAAAAATTTGATGAAATTTGGAAATATAATCCCAAAACGGCAAAAGCAGAAAAATTGCAAATCGAAATCAAACAAGATTTGGCCGAAGAACCGATTGTGAAAGAGAATGTCATCAATAAAGGAAATTTATTTAAGGTCTCGCCAAATGGAAAATTAGTTGTGTTTTCTTACAAATTTGACCTTTTTGCCGTTCCCGAAAAAGGTGATGACGTCATCCAAATTACGCATTCACAAAACGGAATTAACGACATCGAAATTATGGATGATAATCAGACGATATTTTTCACGAGTTTTGTGAAAGGTGAGCCAAAATTATTCAAAACTAACATCACAAAAATTGAAGATATCAAATTAGTTAAATGGTCAGAAAATAAATATATTGAAGAAATTTATCGTGAAAAAAATATGTTGATAATAAATTTTTCCGATGATGAGAAAAGAAGTAATATCGCCGTTGCAGATAGCATTTGCGAAAATATAAAAACGATTATTGATGACTCGTATGTCCGAAACGAAATTAGAATAAGTGATGATGAAAAATACATTTTATATTTGGAACATCGGCCAAAATTGTGGAGTCGTCATCTCTATCTTTACGATTTTGAAACTGAAGAAAAATACTTGCTACTAAATTATGATGGCTGGCTTGGAAATTTAGCTTTTGGAAAAGATGGCGAATCAATATTTTTCACAAAAAATAGTAAAATTTGTCGTTTAGATCTTTTGCCAAAACGAGATTTTTATACCGATGAAGATAATTGGAAAGAAATTCTAAATCCCAAAAAACCTGAAAAAATCGATGATGAAAAAGATGAAGAAAAGAGCAAGAAAAAAGTTGTCGAAAATCTGAAATTTGACCTCGAAGACATTCACCAACGCGTGAAGATAATCGTCTCTGAACGCGGTTGGAATAAGGTTGTGCACATTATTGATGATTCGACTTTTTATTATCTAAATTATTTTGAAGATGAAGTAAATTTGCGAAAGGTAAGTTATTTTGGTGAAAATGATGAAAAAATCGAAACTTTTGGTGAAGATGCTGAAGGTTTCAAGTTTAATAATGCAAATAATTGCTTCTATTTCTCAGAAAATGATACAATGAAAAAATTCAGTTTAGGAAGCAAAAAAAGCGAAATTGTCAAAAACGATTTCAAATATGAATATGATAAATTTGAGTTGAATGAGACAATTTTTCAGCGAGTTTGGACAGAATTTGGGCGTGGATTTTATGATCCAGAAATGCACGGACAAAATTGGAATGAGATTCGGAAACGATTTTCTAAATATACGAAATATGCGTATTCAGCAGTCACTTTGGAGAGTATTGTCGATGAGATGATTGGTGAAGTGAATTCATCTCACACCGGCTTTTATCCACGAAATGAGGACAAAATTAAAACTTATTCGCAGGCACATTGCGGCTTTATTTTAGATTTCCAAAACTTTCCTAAAAAAGGTGTGAAAATTCAGAAAGTTTTCCGAAAATCAAAATTGAATAAACCGCATAATGTCAAAGCGGGCGATATTCTTTTGGAAATTGATGGAAAAAAAGTTGGTGAAGGAACGGAAATAACTTCACTGCTTCGCGATAAAGTCGGTGAGAAAATTGAGTTAAAAATAAAATCTGAAAATGAAGAAAAAGTGATTGTGATAAAAGGTTTGAGTTCGTGGGAAAATTATTCACTTTACTACGATAATTGGGTGGAAGAAAGACGCCAGAAGGTTGAAAAATTATCGGACGGAAAAATTGGCTACATTCATATTCGGCGAATGAATAACACGAGTTACAAGAAATTTATTCAAGACCTTTTTGCTGAAAATTATGAAAAAGAAGCACTGATTATTGATGTTCGAAATAATGGCGGCGGCGGTATTACAGATATGTTGATAGAGGTTCTAACGAAAAAAACTTACGCAAAAACTACAAAACGATATTTTGATAATTTTGAGATGGAATCGCCTGCGAATGTTTGGCAAAAGCCGACTATACTTTTGGTGAATGAAAATTCTTTTTCCGATGCGGAAATATTTCCGACTATTTTCAAACAAGAAAATCTTGGAAAAGTTATTGGAATGCCAACAAGTGGCTCTGTAATCGGAACATACTCATACGAATTTATGGATGGAACAAGTATGAGAATGCCAGCAAACGGCTGGTTTAGAGCGGATGGCGTGAATATGGAAGGAAATGGTTTTCAACCAGATATTTTGGTGGAACCAACACCAGAACAGATTATTGCAGATAATGATGTGCAGTTGAAAAAAGCAGTTGAAGAATTGCTAAAATAGGATACAAAGTTTTGTGGCTATTCTTATATTTGGAGTGCGAAAACGAGCCGCAAACGGCGGAGAACTTTTCGCGTGTTATTTTGAGTTATGGATTCCTGCTTGCGTGGGAATGACAGTGTGGTGTAGGAAAGAAAAATGAAGAAATACTTAAATCACTAAATCATAAAACAAAATGAAAATTTCGGAGGAAAAATGAAAAAAGGATGGATAATAATCATTGTTATTTTGGTGACAATTGTGCTGATGGGCATCTCAAAATACAATGCATTTGTGAGTATGCAAGTTGAAATCGATAATGCTTGGGCGGAAATTGATAATCAATTGAAGCGCAGATATGACTTAATTCCAAATTATGTAGAGACCGTCAAGGGCTATGCGAAGCACGAAAAAGAGGTCTTCACGGAAGTAACAAAAGCGAGAGCAAGCGTCGGAAAAGCTGAATCCCGCGGCGAATCAATTCAAGCAAATAATCAGCTCACATCCGCACTTTCGCGATTGTTATTGGTCGTGGAACGCTATCCAGATTTGAAGGCAAACACAAATTTCATTCGTCTGCAAGATGAACTGGCGGGAACAGAAAATCGGATTGCCGTCGCAAGAATGAGATATAACAAATCTGTGAAAAATTACAATCAGAAAATCGTCATTTTCCCAAATAATATTTTGGCTGGAATGTTTGGATTTTCAAAAGAGGTTTTCTACAAAATTCAGGATATCGAAAAAGAGACGCCCAAAGTTGATTTCCAAAGTAAATAATTAAAATTTTCAAACGAAATTTTCAGAAAAAAATGATTCATAGTTTCATCGAAAATCATTGGGAAAAAAGGAGTTTGCTCTCATTTTTATTTCTTCCCATTGCGATAATTTTTAGTTTAATTTCAAAAATACGAAGATTGTTATTTCGCCTGAAAATTTTCAAGTCATACATCTCAAAAAGTAAAATAATTAGCGTTGGGAATTTAGCAGTTGGTGGAAGTGGCAAGACGCCATTCACGATTTTCTTGGCAAAATTTTTGCAATCCAAAGGAAAAAAAGTTGCCGTTTCACATCGCGGATACAAAGGTAAATTTGAGAAGCAAATAAAATTAATTTCGGATGAAAATTCAATTTTTGATTTTGCAAAAGATGCAGGCGATGAGCCATTTATGATGGCAAAAAATCTTTCTGGAATTCCTGTTGTTGTTGGAAAAAATAGAAAACAGGCAATTGAAATTTTAGAAAAAAAATGTGCACCAGATTTTATAATTTTGGACGATTCATTTCAGAATTTTAGCGTAAAACACAATATCGATTTTTTACTTTTTAATGCAGAAAATCCATTCGGAAATCAATTTGTGATTCCATCTGGAATGCTTCGTGAAGAGATAAATTCAATCAAATTTGCAGACATTCTGATTCTAAATAATAGCAATAAAAATTTTGAAATTCCACAAAAAATTATTAAATTCCAAAAACCAATTTTTCAAACTGAATATAAAATTCAAAATTTTGTAAATTTTCATACAAATGATAAAAATGAGGCGAAATATTTTTTGAAAAAAAATCTCTTTTTGATTTCTGGAATTGGAAATCCAAAATCATTTGAAAATAGTATAAAAAATCAGAAAATTCATTTTTCACATCATTTTATTTTTCCAGACCATCACAAATTTGATTATGAAAAAGAAATCAAACCAATTATCCAAAAGGCGATTGCTGAAGGGATTGATGCGATAATTACAACTGAAAAAGATTTTGTGAAACTGAAAGATTTGTCATCTTCTGCAATTGAATTTTACTTTGCGAAATTAAATGTAAAAATCAAAAATATGGACGAATTTGAAAAGATAAAATTCTAAAAAATAATATGAAATTTGTTGATACACACGCACATTTGAACTTCCGAGATTACAATCGTGATAGGGGAAATGTGATAAATTCTGCTTTTCAGAACGGTGCCAAATTCATAATAAATATTGGAATTGACCAAAAAACTTCGGAAGAATCAATTGCTCTTGCTCAAAAATATGAAAAGATTTTCGCGACTGCTGGCTGGCATCCTCACGATGCAAAAAAGTACGATGAAAAACAGCTTTTAGAATTATTATCGCACAAAAAAATTGTTGCGGTAGGGGAAATTGGACTTGACTATTATCGCAATTTATCTCCCAAAAATATTCAGAAAGAAGTATTCGAAAAGCAAATCAAAATTGCAATTGAGAAGAATTTACCAATCGTTGTTCACGATAGAAATGCTCATCAAGATACATTTTCAATTCTGGAAAATCATAAACCCAAAAAAGTTGTATTTCATTGTTTTTCGGGAGATTTTGAGTTTGCCCAAAAAATTTTGGATATGGGTTGGTTTCTTTCATTTACTGGGACGATTACTTATGATAAAGGGAGAAGTTTTTCGATAATCAAATCTGTTCCAGAAGATAGATTTTTTGTTGAGACGGATGCTCCATTTTTAACGCCGAAGCCATTTCGCGGAAAACGAAATCGTCCTGAAAATGTAAGATATATTATTGAAAAAATTGCACAAATTAAAGGGAAAAATCCGAATGAAATTGCAAAAATTACAACGGAAAATGCAGAAAATTTTTTCTCAATCTGAAAAAAAACTTGAAAAGAAAAAAATGCTTCATCGAAAGTGTCACTTTATTAATTGATAAAAATAAAAAATCAATTGGAGGAAAAATGGCAGTAAATATTGACAAAGAATTGTGCACGGGTTGTGGTGCTTGTGTGGAATCTTGTCCGACTGAAGCGCTCTCTATTGTTGATGATATCGCTGTTTGTGATGAAGATGCTTGCGTCGATTGTGGCGTCTGCATTCCAGAATGTCCGACAGAAGCAATTACCGAATAATCTACGAAAATCTATTAAGGCCATCTTCTGATTTGAAATTTTGAGGGTGGCTTTTTTCCACAAAAATGAAATATTTATCACTTTTTTTAATTATTTTTATCACATTTGGATGCAGTTCTTTTCCCAATAAAGTTGTGTCATATTTTGAAAAAGAAAATTCAGAATATCTGACAAAAATTATCGAAAAAGTAGAAGAAGATTCTGTTCAAACCAAAAAAGATACTCTCCAAACGATTCTTGAAAAATTTCAGAAAAAAGAATTCAAGTATCAATTACAAATCGATTCATTATACGATGAAATCGGCACTTTGCAAGATTCAATAGATTTTTTGAATAGCACAATTCGCATAAAAAATCATTCAGAATTTCCAGATTCACTTTTCTTTTGTGGTCAAAAATTTGATTTTACAAATGAAAGATTAAAACAGAAATTTGTGAAATGCTATAATTCAGTTTTGAAATCAGCATATCGATATATTCCGCGAAGTGGGAAATATTTTCCTGTCATCGAAGAAATTATTGCGAAATATAATCTCCCGGAAGATATGAAATATCTTGCAGTTGCGGAGAGTCATCTTACGCCATTTGCGGAATCGTCTGCGGGTGCAGTTGGAATTTGGCAATTTATCAAGTCGACTGCCAAGTATTTTGATTTGGAAATCAATCAATTTGTGGATATGCGCCAAGATATTTTTGCTTCTACGCATGCTGCCTGTCAATATATCCAGCAGCATCATAAAACTTTGCAGAATATGGGCGTTGACGATGTTTTGCTCGCAATGTGTTCGTTTAATTCTGGATTTGGAAATATCAAACGAGCAATAAGAGAGCAAGGTGGGAACGATTTTTTCAGTTTGATTCAGAGAATGAGCGAGACGGATGATTATATTTGGCGAATTATCGCGATAAAATATATTTTTGAGAATGAAGCAAAGATTTTCACAAAAAAATTTAAGAAAGAACCGAATTTATTTTCTACTTGTAAAGTCGTAACTCTCACAATGAACGGACATTACAAATTAGATGACTGGGCTCAAGCACAAGGTACTGTGATAAAAAAAGTGTGGGAATTAAATCCGTGGATAAAAATTTATCGAAGAAAACGATATAGATATTCGGCAATAAATAATGTGATTTTGAGTCCAGGAACATACGCCGTTTTACTTCCGAAAAATGCGATTCCCAATAAAGAAAAATTATCAGATATTGAGAAGAAATTTCTAAATAAAAATCAGGGTTATTTTGCGGCAGAGCATATTGTTAGAAGTGGAGAAAATCTCTCTATTATTGCGAAACGATACAATACAACTGTCGCGCAATTGATGGGAATAAATGGACTTACATCGACTTTGATTTATCCCGGACAAAAATTAAAATTGATTTCAGCAAATAAAAATGGGAAATATTATGTGGTGAAAAAAGGTGATTCACTCTTTTTGATTTCCAGAAATCTCGGCGTATCTCAAAAATATCTTATTCAAAATAATAACCTTCGCGTGAAGAATAATAACGGAAAAAAAATCGTTTATATTTATCCAAATCAGAAACTTTTTTATTAAATTTTTACAATTTTTCTTTAATTTCAGATAGTAATTTCAGTGCTTCCAATGGAGTAATTTCATCTAAATTTATCTCTTCCAGTTCGTTAAGAATCATTCTCTCTTTATTTGTTTTCTGAGCAAGAAATTCATAAAAATCAGTTTGTGTGGCAGATTTTTTCCCTCTCTTTGTCTTTTCAAATAATCCATTTTGCTTGTATTCATTCTTTTCCAAATCCGCCAATATCTCTCTCGCTCTATTCAGGACGATATTTGGAATTCCCGCAAGTTTTGCCACTTGAATTCCATAACTTTGGTCAGCACTTCCTGGAACAACCTTCCGCAAGAAAATCACCTTATCTTTCCATTCTTTTGCAGTGATGTTGTAATTTTTCACGGCTGGAAAAAGTTCCGCCAATTCGGTCAATTCGTGATAATGAGTGGCGAAAAGTGTTTTAGCAGCGACATCTTTATTTTCGTGGAGATATTCCACAACAGCCCAAGCGATACTAAGTCCATCAAATGTGCTTGTTCCGCGCCCAATTTCATCGAGGAGAATCAAACTCTTTGGCGTAGCATTATGCAAAATGTTCGCTGTTTCAATCATCTCAACGAGAAATGTGCTTTGGCCTAAAGCAAGATTATCAGACGCTCCAACGCGTGTGAAAATTTTATCGACAATACTAATTTTGGCTGAAGCTGCAGGAACGAATGAACCAATTTGTGCCATCAAAATTATCAATCCAACTTGACGCAAATATGTAGATTTTCCTGCCATATTCGGTCCGGTGATAAGCAAAATTCTTTCATTTTTCTCACTAAAATGCGTATCATTTGGGATGAATGATTTGCCTGTCATCATCTTTTCAATTACAGGATGCTTTCCACCTTTTATCTCGATTTTCAAATCATCAAAAACTTCCGGCCTGTGATAATTATTGTAATATGCCAATTCAGCGAAGTTTGTGAGAACATCAAGTATAGAAACGATTTCTGCGAATTTCTGAATTCGTGAAATGAATTTTATCATCTTTTTTCGAATTTCAAGAAATAAAGAATATTCGAGCTGTTTGATTCGCTCTTCTGCACCCAAAACTTTGCTCTCATATTTTTTCAATTCTGGCGTAATATATCTTTCGGCATTTACAAGAGTCTGTTTTCTTGTATAATCGTCAGGAACCTTGTCCAGATGGCTCTTTGTAACTTCAATATAATATCCAAAAACATTATTAAATTTCACTTTCAGTATCGAAATTCCTGTCCGTTTTCGCTCACTATCTTGAAGTTTCGCAATCCATTTTTTGCCATCTTTGCTCAAATTTCGAAGTTCGTCCAATTCCGTATTGAATTCATCTTTGATAATTCCGCCATCTTGAATTGTTTGTGGAGCATTTTCCAAAAGAGAATTTTCAATTATCAAAATAATTTCATCAAAATTTTGAGATGATTTATATAAATTTTTAGGAATTATCGAATCGCAATTTTTTATCAAATCAGAAATTGAAGCAGCAAAATTAAGATAATTTTTAAGAGCAATTAAATCGCGCGGATATGCTTTATTAGTACCAATTTTGCCAATAATTCGTTCAATATCGCCGATATTTTTCAGAATATCAGTCAGCGGATTTCGAATATGAGATTTATCCAGAAATTCTGAAACACTTTCCAAACGCTCGTCTATTTTTTGTTTATCAATCAAAGGGTTCAAAATCCACTGTAGTAGCAATCGAGCGCCCATCGAAGTTTTTGTTTTGTCCAAAATGCCAAGCAAAGTTCCTTTTTTTTCACGAGTCCGAATCGATTCAATAAGTTCCAGATTATGTCGCGAAATCGCGTCTACCTGCATATATTGCTCGGTTGAATAAAATTTCAATTTCGTGATATGCTTTAAATTGTCGCCTTTCAAATTCTGCAAGTAAGTGAGAATTGCAGCAGATGCACAAATTGCGTTTCTTTTTTGTGAAAGTCCAAATCCGTCGAGCGAAACGACGCTAAAATGTTTTTTTAGAATCTCTTCCGATTCCGAAATGTCGTAACGCCACGATTCAAATTCTGTAATAGACGGCGAATAATACATTTTCAACTTTTCAGAAAGATGCAAATCGGAATCTTCTGAAAGTAAAATTTCACGCGGATGTATTCTGACAATTTCGTCTAAAATACTATTTTTTGGCAATTCTGTGCAAGTGAAATTGCCAGTTGAAACATCAATTGAAGCAATCCCACAATGAGTTTTTTCTTCATAAATTGCCATCAAGAAATTGTTGTTTCTGCTCAGAAAATCATCTTCCAAAATTGTTCCAGGAGTTATCACTTCGACGATTTCTCGCTTTACTAATTTTTTTCCTTTTTGTGGAACTTCAACCTGCTCACAAATCGCAACTTTTATCCCATTTTTTAATAATTTTTGAAGCTGATTTTTTAATGAATGAAACGGAAATCCTGCGAGTGGAATTGGATTTTTTTTATTTTTATCGCGCGTTGTCAATGCAATCCCCAAAATTTTTGAAACAGTTTTTGCATCTTCGAAAAATGTCTCATAAAAATCTCCCATTCGAAAAAGGAGAATTGAATTTGGCTGTTCTTTTTTAATCGAAAGATACTGATTTATCAATGGTGTAAAATTTTTTGAATTGAATTGTGTCATCACGGTTTTTCGTAAATAAAGGATGATTTTTTAGAATTTTCATCCAAAGTATTTTGAATATTTTTAGCTTCCGAAAAAGTTTTGAAAGGACCGATTCCAACGGCGAAATAAATTTTGTTATTTACAAATTTTTCATAAATAAAAGCATCATATCCATTAGTTTTATATTTTTTTTGAGAACTGGTTGCCTTTGTTTTTTCCTGAAAAGCAGCGAGCTGAATAATATATTTTTTTTCAGCATCGACTTCCGTTGCAGGTATTTTTAAAGAAGATTTGTAAATGCCTTTTTCGGCAAGAGATACGAGCCGTGTCTCTGCTAAATATCTTTCCTCAGAATATGGAAATTGATTGATAACTTTTTTATAAAATTCAATAGATTTTTCAAATTGTGAAAGATTCTCGTGACAAAATCCTATTGTAAGCAGAAGTTTTGGAAGAAAATTTTTCTCAGAATCAGAATTTTTCAAATCTGTAAGAATTTTTAATGCAGCAGAAAAATTTTTCATACGAGAATAAGCTGTTCCAATACTTAATTTGGCAATCTCTATTTTCGAATTTTCACTACCAATTTCCAGATATTTCTGAAAATATTTTTGACTCATCGAATAATTTTTCAGACAAAAATAATTCTGTGCATTCCAAAAAATAGCATCTTCAACAAACTCTTCTTTGGGATATTTTAGAAATTTCGTGAAATATTTTTCCGCTTTTTTATATTTCGATTCACAATAATAATTTTTTGCCAAATGAAAATTAGCAATTGTCGTAAATTCATTATTTTTTAAATCTACAATTTTTTCGAGATATTGATTTGCTTCGGCTAAAGTTTCTGCGATTTGACTTAATAGAAAATATGAATTTGCAAGAACTTCATTATTGTCGGCATATACAACCAATTCGGTCAGTAATTTTTCTGCGGAAGAATAGTTGCCATTTTCGATTTCGTTTTCAGCTTTTTCAATTTTTGAAATACTATTTCCAGCAAAAACATTCGAAATAATAAAAAACTGGAAAACAAAAATTGTAAAAAATTTGTTCATTTGTAAATTATTTTTTCGTTAATTATTTATGATTTGAAATTATCTGCTCATCAATTTTAGGAATTCAGCATTATTTTTTGTGTTTCTCATTTTGTTTTTTAGAAATTCGATGGCATCGTATGGATTTTGGGTTTTCAAAAATTTTCGAAGAACAAATATTCGATTTCGAACCTCTTCCGAAAGAAGCAATTCTTCTTTTCTTGTTCCCGAAACGATAAGGTCGATTGCGGGATACATTCTCAAATCGCTGATTGAACGCGAAAGGACGAGCTCCATATTTCCTGTTCCTTTGAATTCCTCAAAAATGACATTATCCATTCTGCTTCCAGTTTTTATCAAAGCGGTTGCCATAATTGTCAAACTTCCGCCTTCTTCAACATTTCGAGCCGCTCCGAAAAAGCGTTTTGGTTTATGAAGTGCATTGGAATCGACACCGCCAGAAAGCACCTTTCCGCTAGATGGCACAAGTGAATTGTATGCTCTTGCAAGTCGGGTAATACTGTCCAATAAAATCACGACATCTTTTTTAAATTCGACCATTCTTTTCGCTTTAGCCATCACCATTTCTGCGAGTTTAACATGATGAAAAGCTGTCTCATCAAATGTGGAACTAACAACTTCTGAATTTTCAGATTTGACTATTCGCTTCATTTCTGTAACCTCTTCTGGACGCTCATCAATAAGTAAAATGATGACAAAAACATCAGGATGATTTGTCAAAATCGAATTAGCAAGTTTCTGGAGCAAAACGGTTTTTCCTGTTCTCGGTGCAGCCACGATAAGTCCTCTTTGTCCCTTTCCAATTGGCGTAAACAGGTCAATAATTCTTGTCGAATATTCTGTTTCAGTTGTTTCAAGATTAAATTTTTCTTCGGGATAAAATGGAGTAAGGGAGTCAAAATAACGGTTTTGCAAAATCTGTTCAGGTGGTTGCCAATTGATAGCATCGATTCTGATTAAAGCAAAAAACTTTTCATTATCTTTTGGGGAACGAACAGGTCCGGAAATGATATGTCCTTGCTTTATGTTAAACTTGTGTATTTGCGCCTTCGAAACATAAATGTCGCTACGACCATTGCTGTAGTTGTTTCTTGAAGAGCGAAGAAAGCCGTAACCATCGTTCGTTATGTCCATTACACCTGTTGAGAATGACAATCCTTCATTCTCAGATTGCATTTTCAGAATTTCAAAAGTCAACTTGTTCTTCTTCATTTTCTTTGCATCAGAAATATCAAATTTTTTTGCGATTTTCTGAAGTTCTGCCAGAGTCATTTTTTGCAGTTTACTTAATTCAAGTAATTCCATAATTCTCCTTGTTTTTTCATTATTATTTTAAGATTAAATTTTGTGAAATCGTTCTTCCGCCGAAGATTTTCTGATATACAGAGGTTGCAGATTTGCTATTTGATTGTAGTCGTAATCCAGAGAAAAATTCCTTTTATAAACAATATCAATGAGAGATGTCGCATTCGGTTCGCTAAAATAAAATTCATTCTGAAATCCTTTAATATTTTGTCCGACAAGAATTGTATCAGATTTTTTTTGATTCACTAATTCTTGCATTGTAAAGAGCGTTGGTTTCATAATTTCATCCAAATTTGATGAATATAACGCCGAATAATAATTTCCTCGTCCAGCGTCAAGAAAGGGACATATTTTTTGATTTTTAGAGATTTTTGTAGCATTATTAGCCAATGACATTAATGTTGAAATTGGCATCAAAGGAATTTTCAATCCGAAGCAGAAACCCTTTGCTGTGGAGAGTCCAATTCGTAAACCTGTAAAAGAACCAGGACCGATTGCAATGGCGATTGCATCGATTTCTTGGATTCGGAATTTTGCCATTTTCAATATTTTATCAATCATTGGAAGAAAAGTTTCAGAATGTGATTTTTCAGAATTTGGCGAATATTCAGTAATGATATTTTTTCCATCCGAAATTGCGACACTTCCAGCAGAAGTTGAAGTGTCAAGCGCGAGAATTTTCATAAATTAGCAATTATTTTCTGGCTCATCCCCCAAAGGATTTTTTGTAGATTGTTTTTGTGGTTTGAGATAGCTATCAATCGGAATCGCACAGAGAAAACGCAGCATTGAATCTCCAGAATTTTTGAATTGGTGATAAATATTTGGGTCAGTATAAATCACATCCCATTGCTGAAAATCCTTCTCGCCATCTTCCGTCACCAAAATTCCTGTGCCCTGAATAACGAATACCTCGTGTTCCCAATTATGAGTATGAAAAGGAGTGAAGCCACCGGCCTCGAGCTCGAACATCCTCAATGCGAAATTGGGAGCGTTATCTTTGTCAGAAATTAACCAGCGAAGTTTTACATTTTTTGCTCCTTCGATTGAAACTGTCTCCAAAGGAACATCGTCGAAATGTATTAATTTCACCTTATCCTCCTTGCTTGTCTTCGAAAAAACAGCAGTTATTTCGTATAAATTTATTTCAGAACCAAAAAATTGAAGCGAAATTTTCTCGTCAATTTTTTTCTAATATTTTACATCAAAAAGATATAATCCATTTGGCGGAGCGGTAGTTCCTAACATTGTGTAATCTTGTTTTTCAAAAATCTGTTGAATATAATCAGCGGGCAAATCTTTATCTGAAATTTTGATAATTGTTCCGACAATTCGGCGAACCATATTATGCAAAAATCTATTTGATGAGATGAAAAAATAGTAATAACTTGCGTGCTCTTCCCAATTTACAGAAAAAATCGTGCATAGCGTTGTATTCAATTGAGATGTGTCACGAGCAAAAATTTCAAAATCGTGTGCTCCAACAAAATATCTGATAGAATTTTGAATTTTTTTTGTATCAATTTTTGTCGAACGAAAAAAAGTTGCATAATTTCTTTCAAATGGAGAAAATTTTTTGATGATTTTATATAAATAAATTTTACTTTTCGCGGAAAATCGAGCGTGGAAATCGTTCTCAACTTCTGAGCAATTTTTTATCAGAATTGAATTTGGCAACAAACTATTCATCGCTTTGACAATATTTTCAGAATGCATCTGCGTTTGGGCGTCAAAATGCGCATATTGATTGTATGAATGAACTCCTCGATCGGTTCTGCCAGATGCGACTAAATTGGTTTCCTTCTTGAAAATTTTGTTCAAACAATTTTCCATCTCAAATTGAATTGTTTTTTCATTTTTCTGCTTCTGCCAGCCGAAAAAATCAGTTCCATCATAACTGAAATTTAGTAAAAATCTCTTCATAAAATTACTAATAATAGTTGAAAAACGAGAATAATTATTACTAAAAAATCGGAAATACTGAAAGAAAATTTGAAGTCATTTTTTAAGAATTCATCGACTTTATTATTTATTGTGTGAACTTCAGATAATGATTTTTCGATAGTATTTATAAAAATTTGCGGAAACCTAAAAAGACGAATCCTTCCAACATTTTGCGATTTATATTTTGCAGATATTTCAGAAAATTGAAGTCGCAATATTGGGAAAAAATTTATCAAACCGAAGATAAATATATTGAAATTATCGAAATTTTTACGACGAAAAATGCTTCTCACATTTTGCAAAAGCTCTGTTGATGAAGTTGTGTGTAACAAAATCGTTGTAAATGATATCAAAATTATAATTTTTTCGACAAGAATAAAATCCATTCGCCAATCCGTTCCCAAAAGATATCCTAAAAAAATTATTCCGAAAAATAATGGACTTAAATTTAAAATTGCAGAAAAAAAATGTTTCAACAAATCTATACGAAAAAGAAAAATAAGCATCAATACATCATCCGGCGGTGTCAGCCGCTATTAGGATGTGCGAAGCACCTGGCAGCAGTTCTCCCTGCAGACCCGTTACTCTCCCTGGAACAATATCGAAGTGGGACTGACGCTTCCGTACCGTGAAATAACCGAGAGCAGTCCCACCGTGGTTTTCGCTGCCGACGATGTCCGTGAAAGGAAATTTCGCGGCTCCGGAGTCGGCGACGCCGGGCTCCACCTGGGATGGCAGACGGTGTCATCGGAAGAGCCGCTGCGGGCGCATGCAGTGTTCCTGTCCACCAAGCTCAAGACGGGACACACTTACCCCATCGGTGACCTGCACCCGCCGCTGGGGACCGGGCAGGTGGATATCGGGCTTAAATACTGTCACAAAAAGATCCTGGAACATTACAGTTACACACTGGGAGCCCTGCTTCTCAAGCGGCTGCCTGACTCCCGCATCACCACCGGGGGAGAAGACGAGTCTTTCGGTTACGGTGACGAGCTTCACCTGGAACTGACGTGGGAGTTTCCATTTTCCCGGCAGACGGAAATCGCCGCCACAGTGGCCGCAGGTTTCAGCGGTGACATAAAGGGGACAAACCCGCTGCGGCTCCCCGGCAGGAGACGCTACCTGTCAATCATCCCGGAAATGTCGGTCATGTATGGGGTCAATACCGAGGCCTTCGTGCGGGTCGACGTACCGCTTCAACAGGTGGAGCACGATGTTTCGGCCAACTTCGGTATCCGGTACAGGAGGTAGGAAAGATATGGTCCGGTTGATAACGAAAATAGCAGCCTGGGGCCTGGCTGTTTTCGTACTGATCATGGTACTTCCCGCCACCGGACGGTGCGCCGTGGTGC
>JACNJR010000051.1 GCA_014382495.1 Candidatus Cloacimonadota bacterium
GAACCCCCGACCAGAGGTTTACAAAACCCCTGCTCTACCCCTGAGCTATGGTGGCTTACACGAATTTTACTATTCACTCAAGAATTATTCATATAGAAAATACAAAATATCAAATTTCGTTTTTTCTTGTCAAATATTTCTACTTAATTGTTGCAATTTTTTACGCTCACGATTTGATTTTCCAAGTGGAACCATTAGAATTATCTCTTATTTCAACTCCCAATTTTTCCAACTTTTCTCTGATTTCATCAGAACGCTTCCAATCTTTTTGTTCGCGTGCTTCATTTCGTTCTTTGACTAATTTCTCAACTAATTCACGTTCGCCAAATTGCTCTTCTTTCTCCTTTTGAATTTCATCAATCTTCTCAAAATTCAATCCGAAAATTTTATCAAATTCCAATAATAATTTATACTTTTCTTTGCAACCAATTTTAGTCGTCCGAAGAACTTTCCACATTACAGCAAGTGCTTCGGGCATATTCAGGTCATTATTAATCTTCGCAAGAAATTCATTTTGAATTTTCTTTGTAAAATTTTTATCGATTTTACTTTTTTGAATATTCGCCTTGATTTCCAGAATTTTATTGCTCAAACTGTCGTATGCAGATTTCGCATTTTCGATAACATCATAACTGAAATTCAGCGGTTGGCGATAATGTGCACCCAGACAAAAATATCTATAAACCATTGGCGAAAATCCTTTTTTCTGCAAAGTTTTCAGTGTAAGAAATTCATTTTTTGATTTGCTCATTTTCTCTTTTTTGAAGATTAAGAATTCGCCGTGCATCCAAAAATTTACACATTTTTTCCCAGTCGCAGCTTCACTTTGAGCAATCTCATTTGTGTGATGAACGGCAATATGGTCGATTCCGCCGCAATGTATATCGAAATGATTTCCCAAATAGTGCATAGAAATTGCGGAACATTCAAGATGCCAGCCGGGATAACCTCTTCCCCACGGACTTTCCCATTTCATTTCTTGGTCTTCAAATTTTGATTTTGTGAACCAAAGAACGAAATCAAACGGATTCTTTTTTGCCTTATCAATTTCACAACGCTTTCCAGCTCTCAATTTATCTAAATCCAACTTTGCTAATTTCCCATAATTGGGAAATTTCGAAATATCAAAATAGACATTTCCATTCCGAAAATATGTGAATCCTTTTTTCTCAAGAATTTTCACTAAATCTATCATTTGATGAATATGTTCGGTCGCTTTTTTATGAAAATCTGGCAGAATAATATTCAACTTTTTTAAATCATTTTCAAATGCTTTTGTATAAAATTCTGCGATTTTCCAAACGGATTTTTTCTCTTTTTTGGCTTTCAAAACAATTTTATCTTCTCCCTCATCCGCATCAGAAGTTAGATGCCCAACATCGGTAATATTCATTATATGTTTAACTTTATATCCGTTGTATAAAAGGGTTCTTTTCAAAATATCTTCAAAAATATATGTCCTGAGATTTCCGATATGTGCAAAATTATAAACGGTCAATCCGCAAGTGTACATCTTCACAATTTTTTTATCAATTGGAATAAATTCCTCTTTTTTCCGTGAAAAAGTGTTATACAATTTTAGTTTTGAAATCTCTTTATTGACTATCATTTTTTCTTAAAAATGAAATTTTCGTTTCTCCATAAATTTTCGTTTTTATGATTTTTCCGTTCAATTCTGCCAAATTTTCATCAATTCCACATTCGGCAATAATCAGACCATTAGGTTTTAGAATCTTAAATTCATAAATCATTTCGATAATTTTGGTGATAATTTTTTTTTCATAAGGTGGATCGATAAATATGATATCATAAAAATTTTGTCTGCAATTTGGGATAAATTTTTGAGCAGAATTTTTAATAACCTTTGCATTTTCAATTCCTAATATCGAAATATTTTCTTTGATACATTTTGTAGATTTATATGATTTATCGACAAAATGGCAATTTTCAGAACCTTCGCTTAATGCTTCGATTCCCAAACTTCCAGTTCCGGCGAAAAGATCGAGCACAACTGCATCATTCAATCTATCTCTTATCATTGCGAAAATCGATTCTTTGACTCGATCCATTGTTGGACGAATGTTTGTTTTCGGAATTTTTTTTAATTTATATCCCTTGAATTTTCCTGAAATTATTTGCATAGAATTTATCTAATTTGTTAAAATTTAATAATTTTTGAAAGAAAGAAAATTTTCCCCTAAATAGATTGATTATCTTCTCAATTTTTTTGAAGATTTTGATTTTTTCGAGTATCTGTTGTAATATTCTACCAAGACGGGACTTGCGATAAAGATTGATGAATATGTTCCGATGATAACTCCACATAAAAGTGCAAATGCAAAATCGTGAATAACCTCTCCGCCAAGAAGGAAGAGCGATAAAACCACGATAAGTGTCGTCATTGAGGTGATGATTGTGCGCGAAAGAACTTCGTTTATGCTATGATTGATAATTGACTCATATTTCTCTTTTCGATACACTTTCAAGTCCTCTCTAATTCTGACGAATACAACGATTGTATCGTTCAAAGAATATCCGACAATTGCAAGAAGCGCGCCGATAACTGGCAAATTTATCTCTCTGCCAAATATTGAGAATAAGCCGATTGTGATTATCACATCGTGAAATAGTGCGAGAACAGCAGCAGCGCCAAATGTCAATTCGAAACGCCACCAAATATACAAAATAATTCCGAGTAATGCGATTAGAATTGCTTTATATGCTTTTCCGCGTAATTCTTCACCGATTTTTGCGCCGACGTGTTCACTCCTTCTCACGAATCTTGAAACATCTTTATTTCCAGCATATTCAGGAAATTTCTCTTGAAGGATTTTGATTAATCTCGATTTTTGGGCTTTAATTTCGATTCCGGATTTTATCGTTACGAGAATATTATTTGGATTTCCAAATTCTTGGATTTCTGCATCTCCAAAACCTTGAGTGGCCAAAATATCTCTTATTTGCTGAATTTCAATCGGTTTTGCATTTTCGTCGTTCGGTTGAAAATCTAATTCCAAAAGCGTTCCGCCAGTAAAATCAATTCCATATTTTGGACCGCCATTTACAATTAAAGAGAGAATTCCAGCAAGAATAATTACAATTGATATGATAAAAGTTATCTTTCTTTTTCCGATAAAATCAATATTCAGATTGTCAAATAATTTCATTTCATTCTCCTTTTAGATGCTAAGAGTTTTTCTTGCTTTTTTTGTAACGAAACCGTCGAATATAGCGCGAGTAAGCACGATTGCGGTAAACATTGAAGCCAAAATTCCGATGCTCAAAGTGACGGCAAAACCTTTTATCGGACCTGTTCCGAATTGATACAGCACAATTGCTGTAATTAGTGTCGTAATGTTGGCATCTGCGATTGTGATTATTGCTCTTCTATATCCATTATCAATCGCGGTTCTGACGGTTTTTCCCGCTGATAATTCTTCTCGAATTCTTTCGAAAATCAACACATTTGCATCGACCGCCATACCAATTGTTAGAATTATTCCAGCAATTCCAGGAAGTGTCAAACTCGCATTCAGCATTGTCAGAACTGCTCCAATGATAACTATATTGCAGAAGAGTGCAAAATCTGCGATTAATCCGGACAATCTGTAATAAAAAATCATAAATATAATCACGATAATCATTCCGATAAGCGCTGCTTTGAAACCTGCTTTAATTGAGTCAGAACCAAGAGATGGACCGACTGTTCGCTCTTCGATAATATGAACTGGGACCGGCAAATTTCCAGCTTTTAGTACAATCACAAGATCTTTTGCTTCTTCTAGCGTGAAATTTCCAGTAATTTGAGCTTTTCCGCCACGAATTTTATCCTGAATTACAGGCGCAGAATGGACAATATTATCAAGCACAATTGCCAATCTTTCCTTGATGTGCTGACCTGTAACATTCTTAAATTTTCTGGCACCTTCGTTGTTGAATTGTAGTTGAACATACGGTTGATTTGCATTGCTCAAACTCTCCCCACCACCTATTCTTACGCTTGCATCTTCGAGAAGAGCGCCAGTTAATTCGACCTGTTCATAAAGAAAATAGATTTGTCTTGTTCCATAAATATTTTCTGGATCAACTTTGCCGAGAAGCACTTTGATGCCGCTCGGAATTATCTCCTTTATTTCCGGCAATTTGAGCAATTTTCTAAAAATTTTCAAATTTTCTGGTTTCACAACAAGAGCAGATTCATACATCGAAATAAGCGATTTGAAAATATGATTATGCTCTTCGACAAGTGTTGTATCCACTTTAATCGTATCTGCTTCTTCGTCTGGCGATTCGAGCAATGCCTCTTCAACTGCTGAAACTTCCTCTTCCTCAATTTCCTTCAGAAATGCAAATTTTTCATAATTATTTTTCAGATATGAATCCAATGTTTCAATTGTTTTTGTCACATCTTCATTTTTTGCCATAAGATTGAATTCTAACAAAGCAGTTTTTCCGATTAAATCTTTTGCGCGGCTCGCATCTTTGAGCCCAGGAAGTTGAACAAGAATTCGCTTTGCACCCTGTTTTCTAATTTCAGGTTCAGCAACGCCGAATTGGTCGATTCGATTTCTAATAATATCAATAGCACCTCGCACGCTCTCTTCGGCTTCCGCATTGGATAATCCCTCTGTTTCGACTTCCAGAACAAGATGCATTCCACCCTTCAAATCCAAGCCGAGTTTCAGTTGCTTTTGGCTGAACCAAGAGGGAAGTTTTACTTTGGAAATTTTATCGCCAATTTTTGCGTGAATTTGCAAATTTTGAGTATAATCAAAATCCGTCGGTAAGTTCAAACCTCGCAAAATATCATCTGAAAGATTTCCGCTCGAAGTAACCGAATCTCCGATTGCAACAGAAGTTATGACATTATCAAACTCTTCGCCAAATTCATAACTTCGAATTTCATATTCGTAACCTTTTACCTCATAAATTTTTATAGAATCCTGATAAAAAAATTCGATATCACAAATTTTGTGTTGGCTTTTTACGACAAGCGGCAAAAGATA
Organism: Candidatus Cloacimonadota bacterium; assembly: GCA_014382495.1. GTDB lineage: Bacteria > Cloacimonadota > Cloacimonadia > JGIOTU-2 > JGIOTU-2 > JACNJR01. The sequence goes on from JACNJR010000051.1 coordinate 5,007, forward strand.
ATAAATTGAAACAAGAAATACAACGATTATCGATGCTGTTCGAAACCAATTTTTTTTCATCTACGTTTCCTCTCTTCCTAATAAAATTTTGGAAATTACCAAATTCCTTCTTGGCGAAATATTTAGTCAAGAATAAATTGTTTTACGAAAAAATTTTATTGTTAAAATCCGATATTTTTTTTCTCTTCTTTTTGCGCGACAGAGATATTTCCGAATTTTTCTTCAAATTTCTCGACATTTTTCTGTAAAAGTAGCATCAATCTTTTGCAGTGCTGCGGTGCCATAACTATTCTGGAATAGATTTTTGCTTCTGCAACTGCCGGTAATAAGCGACCAAAATCGAGAATAAATTCAGAATCGTTGAAATTCATAAGAACGATATTTGAATAAATTCCTTCACCAACTTCTTTAGAAATATTGACTTTTATCTGTTTTTTTTTGCTGCTGTTTCATTTCATCTCCTTCGGATGAATTTATAATTTAGAAATCAAATTTCACACCTTGAGCAAGAGGCATTTCCTTGCCCCAATTTATTGTATTAGTTTGTCTTCTCATATATGCTTTCCAAGAATCGCTTCCTGCTTCTCTTCCGCCGCCGGTCTCTTTTTCGCCACCAAAAGCACCGCCAATTTCTGCACCACTTGTCCCAATATTTACATTTGCAATTCCACAATCGCTTCCAAAATGGCTTAAGAATTTTTCGGCATAAATCAGATTATTTGTGAATATCGCTGACGAAAGTCCTTGTGGAACATCGTTATGAATCTCGATCGCTTCGTCAACATTTTTGATTTTAATAAGATAAAGAATTGGTGCGAAAGTTTCGTTTTGGATTAATGGAAGGTCTGCTTTTGCTTCAATTAAAGTTGGTTGAACATAACATCCGCCTTCATAATTTTTTCCGGAAAGTGCTTCGCCACCGCAAATTACCTTTCCACCTTGTTGCTTAATTTTCTGAAGTGCATCCTCATAAATTTCAACTGCAGCTCTGTCAATTAGTGGTCCCATCAATACATCAGAATCTAAGGGATTTCCGATTTTTATTGTGCCGTAAGCGGATTTTAATTTGCTCACCAAACTATCAAATATTTTTTCGTGAATTAGAACTCGGCGTGTAGAAGTGCATCGTTGCCCAGCAGTTCCGACTGCCCCGAACAGGATTGCTTTGAGCGCCAGTTCCATATTTGTATCTTCCATTGCGATAATTGCGTTATTTCCGCCCAATTCGAGAATGCAACTTCCCAATCTTTTTCCGACAACTTCGCCGATGCGATAACCCATTCTGCAACTTCCTGTTGCGCTTATAAGCGGCACTCTTCGGTCGTTTATTAGATTTTCGCCGATAGTGCTTCCTCTTCCGATGATAAGTGAGAAAATTGCTTTCGGCATTCCATTTTTTTCCATTACTTTTTGGACAATATTCGTTACTGCGATTCCTGTGAGTGGGGTTTTTGAAGAAGGTTTCCAAATCATCGCATCACCGCAAACAGCTGCTATACAAGCATTCCAAGCCCAGACAGCAACAGGAAAGTTGAAGGCAGAAATTATTCCGATTGTGCCCAGTGGATGCCACTGCTCGTACATTCTGTGAATTGGTCTTTCGGAATGCATTGTATTTCCATAAAGCTGACGCGACAGACCGACTGAGAAATCAGCGATATCAATCATTTCCTGCACTTCGCCAAGACCTTCGCTGAGTATTTTTCCCATTTCGAGTGTGACAAGTTTGCCTAAATCATCTTTATGTTTTCTAAGTTCAAGTCCGATTTGGCGAACGATTTCTCCCCTTTTGGGTGCTGGAATCATTCTCCAGATTTTGAATGCTTTTTCAGCTTCTGTAATCACCGTTTCGTAATCTTTGCTTTCAGCTTGGCTAACTTTTGCTAACAATTTCCCATCGATTGGTGAGATTGATTCAATCGTTTTTCCTTTTGTTTCCAACCATTCTCCGCAGAATGCTCCGGAGTTTTGTTCTTTAATGCCGAGATTTTTCAATATTTCTTGCATTTTTATTTTCCTTTCTTTTTTTATTTTTTATTATTTTTGCCACGAATTGGCACGAATTTTTCACTAACTTTTTAAAATATATTTAATAACAAATTTTCTTAGTTCGTGTTAGTTTGTGCAGTTCGTGGCTATTTTTCCTTCATAAACGGATATTTGTAATCTGTCGGTGACACAAATGTCTCTTTAATTGTGCGTGGCGAGACCCATCTTTGGAGATTTATCATACTTCCTGCTTTATCATTTGTGCCAGATGCACGACTTCCGCCAAATGGTTGCTGCCCGACAACTGCACCAGTCGGCTTATCATTTATGTAGAAATTGCCGGCAGCGTTTGTCAAAATTTCAGTCGCTTTGAGAATGGCATTTCTATCCTTTGCGAAAATTGCACCTGTCAATGCGTAAGGCGATGTCTCATCACAAAGATGTAATGTCTCTTCATATTTTTCGTCAGGATAAATATAAATTGTGAAAACCGGTCCGAAAATTTCTTCTTCAATAGTTTTGAATTTGGGATTTGAGGTGAGAATTATTGTCGGCTCGATAAAATATCCAGTTTCATCAGAATATTTTCCGCCACAAATTATCTCAGCATCATTCGCTTGCTTCGCAAATTCAATATATGAAATAATGTCATTAAAAGCATTTTTATCAATCACAGCATTAACAAAATTTGAAAAATCCTCAACATCACCCATCTTCAATTCCTTTGTAGTTGAGATGAGTTTTGACTTCAGTTTTTTCCAGATTGATTCAGGAATATATGCTCTTGAAGCAGCCGAACATTTCTGCCCTTGATATTCAAAAGCTCCGCGAACAATCGCAGTATTCAGAGAATCAATGTCAGCACTTTTATGAACGAAGATAAAATCCTTTCCGCCAGTTTCGCCAACAATTCGCGGATAAGTATGATAATTTGGGATATTTTCGCCAATAATTCGCCACATATTATGAAAGGTTGAAGTGCTTCCAGTAAAATGAATTCCAGCAAGATTTGGATTTTTCAAAATAGGATTCCCGATTTTTGCACCAGAACCGAGAACAAGATTAATCACACCGTCAGGCAGGCCAGCTTCTTTGAATAATTTCATCAAAAAATATGCAGGATAAACCGCAGATGAAGCAGGTTTCCAAAGCACAACATTCCCCATCAAGGCGGGAGCAGTCGGAAGATTTCCTGCAATTGAAGTAAAATTAAATGGCGTAACCGCAAACACAAATCCTTCCAACGGGCGATGTTCAACACGATTCCAAATTCCCTTAGCAGAATTTGGCTGTTGTTTGTAAATTTCCTGCAAATAATACGAGTTAAATCTGAAAAAATCTATCAATTCACAAGCGGAATCAATCTCTGCCTGAAATGGATTTTTGCTTTGCTCAAGCATTGTTGCGGCATTCAATGTCATACGATATTTTGTAGAAAGAAGTTCCGCTGCTCGCAAAAAGATAGAGACCCTTGCTTCCCAGGGCATTGCTGCCCATTTTTTTCTTGCATTAAGTGCAGATTCCACAATAAGCGAAATTTCTTTTTCGCCAGCTTTGTGATACTTCGCAAGAAGATGCTGATGATTGTGCGGACATCTACATTCGCCAAAATCGTTTGTCTTGAACTCTTTTCCGTCAATTATAAGTGGGATTTCAATTTCCTGAGATTTCAATCTTGCCAACTCATCTTTTAACGCTTTTCTCTCCGAAGTTCCTGGAGCATAAGAAAAAATAGGTTCGTTTTTCGGAACCGGAACTCTGAAAATTGCATTTGCCATTTTGCCTCCAATGATTTCATTCGCCACGAACAAACACAAACTAAAATGAACTAATTATCAATATTCAAAGCAATTTAATCAATCTGTTCGTAATTCATAAAATCCGATATATTTTTTGAAGTTTTTTTGTGTTGATAATAAGTTAGTCAAGATTTTTCTGCAGAATAAATAAAAAAATTTCAGAATGCGAGAACATAAATGCTCACGCTAATTTTTGACTATTAATTATTTATTTTTAATTTCTTCCTTTGTCGTTCCCAACTGGCTTGCCTTTGTTATGGATTGGGAACTCATAACTCATTTGTTTTTACTGGATTCCTGTTTTCACGGGAATTACAAGAAAAAGAATGCTGTCATTCCCAATTTAATTGGGAATCCACTTTTCAATCACAAGCGAAAAGTTCTTCGTCAGCTGGCGAATCGTTTTCGCACTCCAAATAAAAAATGTTTGATGTTTGAAATTTGGATTTCGTTATTTGTTATTTCTTGACATCTAAATTGCCAGTTAATCACTTTATCAAATGAATAATGTTGACACCATAATTTTTGATATGGATGGCACTCTGCTGAAATCTGACACATATTGCATTGATGCTATCCAGAAAGCAATTTCTGATGTTTTTAAGAAACATAAAATAAACGCGAAAGTTCCATCTCAAAAAATAATTTTGCGAGAAGTTGGAAAACCTTCGCGACAATTTTATTCTGATATTTTACCTGAAAATCACAAAAATCTTATTGCCGAGGTCTTTTCTGAAATACAAAAAAATGAATCCGATGCTTTGCGAAATGGCAAAGGAAAACTCTTTGATGGAACGATTCAGACGCTAAAATATTTGAAGGAAAAAAATTACAATTTAGCACTTGTCAGCAATTGCAGTTCACACTATTTTCACACTGTAATCGATGTTTTCAATCTTGATAAATATCTTTCCAAAACCGTTTGCATCGGCGACGGAGAAAATTTCACAAAAGGAAAAATTGTCGCAAAATTTATAAAAGAATTTGATAGCAAATCTGCGGTAATGGTTGGCGATAGATTTTATGATATTGAAGCTGGAAAACAAAATGGCTGCAAAACAATTGGATGTTTATACGGTTATGGAGATAAATTGGAACTGAAAAATGCAGATTTTTTGATAAAAGATATTTCTAATTTGAAAGAGATTTTTCGATAAATTATCAATACATTTTTCTTTTCTTAAAAAAAAACTTGACTTTATTTTTCGGAGCGTCACTTTTTGTCACAAAATATTGGAGGTGTTCTTGTCAGTTAAAATTAGATTGACTCGGGTTGGTGCCAGAAATGACCCATCTTACAGAGTTGTAGTTATTGATTCTCGCAAAAGGCGAGATGGAAAATATATTGAAAAGCTTGGATATTACGATCCAAAGCCGAAAGAATTCAAGTATGAAATTGACGAAAAGAGAGCAATTTTTTGGATGAAGCAAGGTGCAATTCCATCAGAAACAGTCAAATCACTTTTCAAGCGTGCAGGAATTCTTTCAAAAATTCATAATATGAAATTTGGCTCAAATGAACCAAAAGTCGAGAAAAAAGTTTCTGAACAAATGGAAGTTAATGAAGAACTTAATGAAAAAGAAAGTGCTGAAAAACCAGCACAAAAAATCACTGCAGGAGGTGACAAATGAAAGAACTAGTCGAAATGATGTCAAAAGCGCTAGTTGATAACCCAGACGACGTGAAAGTAAAAGAAGTAGTCGGTGAACGAGTTACACTTTACGAATTAAGCGTCGGTGAAGGTGAAGTTGGTAAAGTCATTGGTAAACAAGGAAGAACTGCAAACGCAATGCGAACTATCCTCAATGCCGTATCGACTAAACAGGGTAAAAGAGCTGAATTAGAAATACTTGAATAATTTGTGAATGGAAATTAGCGATTTAATTTCCATCGGAATTATCAAAAGATCATTCGGGAATGACGGTTTCGTTGTCGTTATTCCCGAAATTGATTTTTCTGAACAATTTTTGGAATTATCAAAAGTATTCGTCGTTTTTTCCGATGAAACTGTTCTGCTCAAAACCGTTCAATCCTGCAAAATTACGAAAAATAATATCTTGATTAAATTTTCCAATACAAAAAATAAATTTGACGCATTATCGCTAAAAAAAGCTAAAATTATGATTCCAAAAACCGAATTTAACAAATTATCAAAAAATAAATTGTATGATTTTCACTTAGTTGGATTTGAAGTTTTTTTGGAAAATGGTAAAAAAATTGGTAAAATTGATTATATTTTTTCTAATAATGCAAATAATATTTTGGCAATAAAAAATGCTGAAAGGGAAATTTTAATTCCACTTCTTGACCAATTTATCAAAGAAATTGTAAAATCAGAAAATAAAATTATTGTAAAATCGATTAAAGGATTGCTCGATGTTAATTGATGTTTTGACTCTTTTTCCGCAGATGTTTTCTGGGTTTTTGACAGAAAGTATTGTAAAACGTGCGATTGAGAAAAAGAAAATTTCGGTTGAATTAATTAATTTTCGGGATTTCTGCAAAGATAAAAATAAGCAAGTTGATGATTATCCTTTTGGCGGCTCAGCCGGAATGATTATTAAACCAGAACCAATTTTTGATGCAATTGATTTTCTGAAGAAAAAAAGAAAAAAAACTATCAACAAAGAAAAAGTTCCAATAATTTATCTTACACCTCAAGGTGAAAAATTCAATCAAAATATTGCAGAAAATTTGAGCAAACAAAAGTATCTCATTCTGATTTGCGGACACTACAAAGACATCGATTTTAGGGTTCGCGAACATCTGATAACGAGAGAAATATCTATCGGAGATTTTGTTCTTTCTGGCGGAGAATTGCCTGCAATGATTCTAATAGATTCAATTGCACGGCTGCAAAAAGGAGTTTTGTCACATTCAGAATCTGCAGAAACTGATTCGTTTCAAAACGGATTATTGGATTGCCCATATTACACTCGCCCAAGAGAATATCGCGGTTATAAAGTGCCAGAAATTTTGCTTTCAGGAAACCATAAAAAGATTTCAGAATGGCAAAAAAAACAACGCATTGAAATTACAAAAAAACTCCGCAAAGATTTGCTAAATGATTGAAAATCTTTTCGTGGGATTGGTTCATTTTCCCGTTTATAATAGAAACCACAAAATCGTTGCAACATCGATTACAAACATTGATTTGCACGATATTTCAAGAAGTTGTAAAACTTTTGGCGTGAAAAAATTTTTCATAATTAATCCGCAGAAATCTCAAAAAGAAATTTTTATGCGTCTGAAAAAATTTTGGCAAACTGATTTTGCAAAGGAATATAATATTAATAGATTCGACGCGTTTGAAATTATGGAATTTTATCACGACATTAAATCGGTAAAATTTTGGATAAAAAATAATTACAAAAAAAATCCGATAATTATCTCAACTTCTGCAAGAAAATGTGAAGATAATGTGAATTTTTCAGAAGTAAAAAATAGAATACAAGAATCAATTCCGAAACTCATTCTTTTCGGAACTGGCTACGGATTATCAGATGAATTAATCAAAAATTGCGACATCAATCTTTCTCCTATTATTGGTGAAAAAAACTATAATCATCTCTCTGTCAGAAGTGCAATTGCGATAATTCTTGACAGATTAATATCAAATTACAAATAAAGGTAAAAAGATAATCAGATCTATGTAACTGTCTACTCAGACTTGATTTATCAGAAAATAATTATTTTATATTTAGGAGAAAAGATGGATATTTTGGATTCAATTAGCAAGGAAGAGATACAAAATGAAGTTCAAGATTTTTCGGCTGGTGATACGATAAAGGTTCATTTTAATTATCGCGAAGCGGAGAAAACTCGCACACAAATTTTTCAGGGAATCGTTCTGCAAAAAAAAGGTTCCAGAAATAATAAAACTTTTACTGTGCGAAAAATTAGTCACGGAGTTTCGGTTGAAAGAATTTTCCCTTTGCACTCACCTCAGATAAAAAAAATTGAAATTGTTAGAGCCGGCAAAGCGAAAAAAGCTAAGTTTTTTCATATTCGAAAAATGAAAGGTAGCAAGATATAATAGAGTTGAAAACTGGAACGAATTGTCTTTCAAAATCTTGTTCTTTCTGAATTTTTTCTAAAAATTCTCATTTATAATTTCAATAAAAATGGACATTCTTATTAAAAAATAAATCATAAAATTATGACTTCACAAGATAGAACAAATCGTGAGATAATACCATATTTGGAATTTATTCTGTTTCCGATTGCAATTATTTTTGGATTTCTGATTTATTATCAATACTATGGTGAATTTCCTTTGAAAATAATAACCAAAATTTCAAAAATTGTTTTGTACTATTTTTCAATTCTCACAATAATCAAAATCGCATACAACGAGGGAAATTTACAATATATCAAAAAAATATCAATCGATTTGATTGCAATAATTGTCTCATTTCTTTTCTTCAAAAATTTATTCATCTTCCAATTTTATATTGTTTTGCGACAAATAATTATTTTGATAGGTAAAATTTTCAGTTCACAGCCAGCTGCTACACTTTTTTCGAGATTTAGAAATCATCCTGCAAAGGTTATTTTGATAAGTTTTGCTTCGATAATTCTGATTGGAACAGCATTTCTTTCTTTGCCAATTTCATCTGCGGATGGTGACAGTATTGGAATTGCAAATGCCTCCTTTACCGCCACTTCCGCAACTTGCGTAACCGGTTTGATAGTTCTCGATACTGGAAGTGATTTTTCACTATTTGGAAAAATTGTCATTCTTATTCTGATGCAAATTGGTGGACTTGGCATAATGACATTTTCGACTATGCTATTTATACTTCTTGGCAAGCAGATTGGTCTTGGACAGCGTTCTTTAATGGAAGGCGTACTCGCTTCAAGTGAAAATATGCTGAACTTGATTAAAACAATTTTGATTACAACATTCTCCTTTGAATTTCTTGGCGCATTATTCCTGTTTTTCAAATTCAGAACGATTTTGCCGACCATAAAATCTGCGATTGGATATTCGATTTTCCATTCAATTTCTGGATTCTGCAATGCTGGTTTTTGCCTTTATTCTGATAGTTTGACAAAATTTCAAGGTAATTGGCTTGTGAATATCGTGATGCTTTCTTTGATTATTTGTGGCGGAATTGGATTTGCTGTACTTCTTGATACAAAAAATGTCATTTTCCGAAAAAAAAGATTAAAAAATCTATCCCTTCATTCGAAAATTGTGCTTACATTTACAATATTTCTCATCGTGGTCAGCGCTATTTTCATATTTATTTTTGAGTACAATAATTTCTTCCATAAATTACCTTTGAAAGATGGAATTTTGGCTTCGATTTTTCAATCTGTAACGACTCGAACAGCTGGATTTAATACAATAAATATTGGCGAGATTGGCTCTGCAACAGCATTGTTAATGATTGTCCTGATGTTCATCGGGGCTTCACCTGGTTCAACTGGCGGTGGTCTCAAAACAACAACTTTTGCAATATTGGTATTGTCGGTCTGGTCAATTATCAGAGGACGCGATGATGTGGAAATTTTTCATAGAACTATACCACAAAAAGTTACGAGAAAAATTATGGCCTTAGCTGCGATTTCTTTGACAATCTTAATTTCATTGATTCTCGTGCTTTGTCTTTCTGAAAATGCTCCATTCAAGCATATAATTTTTGAAGCATTTTCTGCATTCGGAACTGTTGGGCTTTCGATGGGATTAACTCCAAACTTGACAGGAATCGGCAAAATCGCTGTTATTCTACTTATGTATTTAGGAAGAGTTGGTCCTTTGACAATCGCTTTTGCATTGGGCGAAAGGCGGAAAAAAGTGCGTTATCGTTATACGGAAGAAGATATCGCAATCGGTTAAAAACAATTTATGAGAATTAAACTAAATATTTTTGGAGGATTATTATGGCACAATTTGCTGTTATCGGTTTAGGAAAATTCGGATTTTCCGTTGCAGAAACATTAATCAAAAAAGGTGCAGATGTAATTGCACTCGATAACGATGAGAAAAAAATTGAAGAGATTCGCAATATCGTAACAAACGCAACCTGTCTCGATTCAACTGATGAAGAAGCACTCCGCACCGCAAACGTCCACAATGTCGATGCTGTCGTGCTCTGCATCGGAGCGAACAAAGAGGTTAGCATTCTTACTGCTGCAATTTTAAGGAAAATTGGTATCGGAAGAATTATCGCAAAAGTCGATAGTGAACTTCACGCCCGAATTCTGAAAATAATGGGAGTTCAAAGAACCATCTTTCCCGAACAATATGTCGGAAGAGAAATTGCAAATATACTTGTCTCTCAACATATTTTTACATATGTGGAAATTTCAAAAGACCATAGTTTGGTGGAAATATCTGTCCCTTCATTTTTCGTCGGAAACTCACTGAAAGAGCTCGATGTTCGAAACAAATATAAAATTGGAATTATCGCGATAAAACGGGCAAAACAAACAGTTGACGAAACGGGAGAAAATATTGTCGAAGAAGAAGCAAATGTCATTCCATCTGGCGAAGATATCCTGCTGGAAGATGATAAAATACTTATTATCGGCAAAAAAAATGATGTTGATAAATTAATAAAACAATCTGAAAAAGAGAAGTAAAATTAATCAATAATCGTCTAAAGGAGTTTTTTATGAAGTTGTCATTTCAAGCAAAAATAAGAATAATTGTTGTGATTATGATTGTAATTCTAATCGCTCAATCTGCATTTGTCATATACAAAATCAATCAAATTAATATCGACAAAAATTTACTTGAACAAAATTTATTGAGGGATAGAATTATCAACACACAATGTATTCTCGTTTTTGTTGAATTAATTTTGGGAATTATTCTGTTTTTCTATATGCCGCTAATTTTGCAGAAAACTTTGAAACCGATTAAAACTGTATTTTCAGAAATTTCTCACGGAAAATTCGAAATTACAATTCCAGAACAAATTAAAAAAGGACCGATTTCATCGTTGGTTCATTCAACAAATGTAATGATAAATAATTTGAAAGCTTTCGATAATGCCAAAAAGAAAAAAATCTCAGGAAATCGATTTCAATTAATCCAAATTGCAGAAAATATCGATGACGGAATTATTATATTAAATGAAAAATCCGAAATTGTTTTGGCAAACAAACATACGCAAAAGTTATTAAAATTTACTATGGATGAAGATTTGCCATTTTTATTTGATTTTCATTTTGAAGGAGATATTCTAAAATATTTTAAGGAAGTTACATCGAATAAAACAGTTATTCCGGCTCGAAAAATATATTTTCAAAAACAAAAAAAACATATCACTTTCAAAAATGGAATTGTGCACGATAACGAAGGAAATATTTGTGGAATGGTGATTACTCTTACTAAAATTGATTTAGCGAAATTGTACGAAAAAGAAGAATCTGGTGATGACGAACCGAAGCAAAAAAATTGAAATTGATAAAGAATTCGTCATCATTGCGCATTTCAGAAAAAAAATAAGAATAGACAAATATCTCGCATCTTTGGGGAGAAAAGAACTTTACTCAAGAAGTTACATCGATAAACTCCTGAAAAACGGATTTATCACAATTGAAGAAAAAGTTGTTAAAAAAAGCGAAATTCTTTCTGGTAATGAGAAAATCAAAATAAAAATTCCCTATCCAGTCGAAAAAGATATTGTTCCTGAAAAAATCGCTTTGGATATTGTTCACGAAGATGACGATTTGGCAATAATAAATAAACCTGCCGGAATGGTTGTACATCCTGCACCAGGACATTATACTGGCACGCTTGCGAATGCGCTCGTTTATCATTTCGGACAACTTTCCAAAATGACAAATCCACTTCGTCCCGGCATTGTTCATCGCCTTGATAAAGATACTTCTGGCTTACTGATTATTGCAAAAAATGATTATGTTCATTCGCTTCTAAAAAAAATGTTCGAAAATCACAAAATAAAAAAAACATACTTAGCATTTACAATGGGCAATCTTTCTGAACAGTCAAAAACAATTAAAACTCATTATGGACGAAATCCGAAAAATAGGCAAAAAATGGCTGTTTTGGATGAAGGAAAAATTGCAATTACACATTACGAAGTTGAGCAATCATTTCCAGGTTTTGACTTGACAAAAATATTTTTGGAGACGGGGCGAACTCACCAAATCCGCGTTCATTTCGCGCATATTCATCATCCAGTAATGGGCGATAAAACCTATTCTACAAAAAAACAGATGATAAATCTCGTTCCATTTTCGACTAAAGACAAGATGAAGAATATTCTTTCTTCAGTTTTGAAAAGGCAAGCATTACACGCTCATCAACTTGAGTTTATTCACCCAATTTCAAATCAAAACTTGACCATTTCAAACGATATTCCTGATGATATGAAAAATGTTATTTCCGCATTTGATTCTATCATAAATGAAGAGTAACGAAAGGAAAATATGAATAAACTTTTTTTCAAGTCGAATAGAGAAAATTTTTCCAATTTGATGAAAAATAATTCGATGGCAATCATCTCTGCGAAAAAATCGCAGCAAGGAACATTGCCGGCAGATTTCGTTCAAAAAGGAAATTTTTTCTATCTCACCGGATTGAAAATTCCGAACTCAATTCTGCTTTTTTCAAAAAACGACAAGAAAACAGATGAACTTCTTTTCATCGAGAGAAATATCCCAGAATATGAAGTTTGGATTGGGAAAAAAATGTCGCAGAAACAAGCAAGTGAGATTTCGGGCATAAAAAAGATTTATTATTTGGACGAATTTTCGAGATATCTTCATCTAATTGCGATTCAATCTGAAACTTGTTATTATGATTATGAAACTTCTTCGATTCAATTTGACATTTCAACAGAATTGCTGAAATTGAGTCAAATTCGGCAACATTATCCGACTTTGAAAATTGAAAAATCATCTACTTTGCTGACAAAATTGAGAAACAAAAAGCATAAGTCAGAAATTGAAAATATCAAAAAAGCAATTTCTATAACTCGTTCTGGAATTATGACTATTTTGAAAAAGGTAAAATTTGGAATGTATGAAAATGAGTTAGAAGCATATTTTGCTTTCGAAACTATCCGCCTTGGAGCTAAACAATATGCGTTTTCACCAATTGTTGCGAGTGGAAAAAATGCAACAATTTTGCATTATGAAAAAAATTGTTCCAAAATCGGAAAAAATGATTTAATTGTCCTTGATGTCGGCGCAAAGTATAATGAATATTGCGCAGATATCACGAGAACATTTCCCGCATCAGGAAAATTCACGAAACGTCAAAAAGAGATTTACAATGAAGTTCTCCAAATCCAAAAGAAAATCATCAATTTTGTCAAACCTGGCATTTCAATTTTTGAACTGAATAAAAAAGCGATTAAACTAATCACAGAAGCACTTTTCAGATTAAATTTAATTAAAAACGATGAAGAGTACAAAAAATATTATATGCACAATATCGGACATCATTTGGGATTGGAAGCACACGATTCGCTTGAAAAAAATTCGAAACTTGTTTCGGGAAATGTCATCACAATCGAGCCCGGAATTTATGTTAATGAGGAAAAAATTGGTGTTAGAATTGAAGATGATATTTTAATAACAAAAAATAGTGCAGAAGTGCTTTCTTCGAAAATTCCAAAGGAAATTGAAGAGATAGAAAAAATTATGGTAAAAAGGGAATAAAATTTGAAACTGAAAGAAAAAACAAATATCAAGTTTCAAATTTCAATTTTCAGAAGGAGAAAATGAGCAAAATAGCAATCTATCCCGGCACATTCGACCCGATAACAAATGGTCATATCGACATTATTGAAAGAGGTCGAAAAATATTTGGAAAAGTAATCGTGGCAGTTGCAAATAAGACGAATAAGGAATGTCTCTTCACGCTCGAAGAGAGAGTTGATTTGGCAAAAAATGCGACTAAACATATTGAAAATGTAGAAGTTAATTCGTTCGATGGATTGGCGGTCAATTTTGTTAAAGAGAAAAATAGTTCAATTATGATTCGAGGTTTACGAGCCGTTTCTGATTTTGAATACGAACTTCAAATTGCCCTTGCTAATCGCACACTTTGTGAAGATATTGAGACCGTGTTTCTTACTCCTCAAAATAAATATCTCTACCTCAGTTCAAGTTTGATTAAACAAATTATCGAATTGGGCGGTTCGGTCAAAGAATATGTACCAAATGCTGTTCAAGAAGCGATAAAGAATAAAATCTAAAAACTTATGGGATACAAGAAAACTGTTCTTGAAAATGGCTTAACTATTCTTTCTGAAAATGTGGATTATGTCCGTTCAATCTCCGTTGGCGTTTGGATAAATGTCGGTTCGCGTAATGAAAATGCTGAAAATAATGGGCTTGCTCATTTCGTTGAACATATGCTTTTCAAGGGAACTATTTCAAGAAACAAATATGAGATTGCACATTTTCTTGAGTCGATAGGCGGCGCCATTAATGCATTCACTGGAAAGGAAATCACCTGTTTTTTCACACGCTCATTATCAGATAATCTTCCACAAAGCATTGATTTGCTCGCTGACATAATTCAAAATTCGACATTTCCTTTGAACGAAATCAAAAAGGAAAAAAAGGTTATTCTTGAAGAAATTAGTCATACCAATAATAATCCTGATGAATATATTTTTGAAAAATTTATCGAAAACCTTTTTCCTCGGCATTCGCTCGGTCATTCCGTTGCTGGAAATAAAAAATCCGTTGTTAAATTTCAGAAAAAAAGTTGTTCAAATTTTATAAAAAAATTTTATATTCCGCAACGAATCATCATTACGGTTTCAGGTTTTGTAAATCACGATGATTTAGTAAAATATGTGAAAAAATATTTCAACTTCAAATTTGGAAAAACCGATGAGCGAAAGTTTATGCAAATCCCAGAAATTCGGAAAAAAAATAATATCTACAATTGGGCAACTGGGCAGCAGACACACATTTGTACTGGCGTGAGAACTTTTCCATATAATGACAATCGTCGGCTTAGATTGTTGGTTTTAAACACTATTTTATCCGGCGGAATGAGCTCGCGACTCTTTCAGAATATTCGAGAAAAGTATGGTATTGGCTATGATATTCACTCGTTTATAAATTTCTTTCACGATACCGGTTTTTTAGGAATTTACGCTGCTACGACTCCAAAAAACAGCAAGAAATGTCTCAAATTGATTAAATCAGAAATTCAGAATATTGTGGAAAAACCAGTAACAAAAACCGAACTATCAACGACAAAAGTGCAATTGAAATCAAGTTTAGTTATTGGTTTGGAGAGCACAACTGCGAGAATGAATCGGTTAGCGAGAGAGTATATTTACATAAATAATATTATGCAAATTGATGATGTGATAAGAGAAATTGAAGAAATTGAACCGAAACATATTCAAAAATTGGCACAAGAATTATTTCAGCCGGAAAGATTTGTTACAACGATTTTGAAGAAAAAGATATAAAATTTAAAATTTCTCAAAAACTAAACAACTTTTCTTTTCTCAAAAAATCTTTTTTATATTTCTTTTTTAGAAATTTATGCTTTTCTAAATTCAAATCATAATCTTCAGAAATCACTTCAAATGCAAGCTTCCGAGATTGTTCTAATATTTTTCTATCGCGAACAATATTGGCAATTCTAAATTTTGGAATTCCTGATTGATCAGTTCCGAAAAATTCTCCAGGTCCGCGAATCTCAAGATCAACTTCTGAAATTTGAAATCCGTCATTTGTCTCTTTCATTGTGTTCAGACGCAATAGCGCTTCCTCGCTAATTGGTTCATACGCAACCAAAACACAATACGATTTGTGCGCTCCCCGACCGACTCTTCCTCTTAATTGATGCAGTTGCGAAAGACCAAAGCGTTCAGAATGTTCAATTATCATAATCGTGGCATTCGGCACATCTATGCCAACTTCTATCACCGTTGTGGAAACCAGAATATCAATTTTTCCATTCTTAAATTGATGCATAATTTCATCTTTCTCCTGATTAGACATTCTGCCGTGAAGAAGTGCCAATTTATGTTTTTGGAAAATCCCATTTTTCAATCTTTCGTAAGTAGAAGTTGCATCGAGAAGATTTGATTTTTCGGTTTCTTCGACCAGCGGACAAACCAAATAAACTTGTCTTCCCTCTGAAATTTGTTTATTTACAAATTCAAAAACTTTTGGTTTTTTATTTGCCGAAATCCAGCTTGTATAAATCTTTTGCCGATTAGGTGGAAGTTCGTCAATCACGCTAACATCAAGGTCTCCATAAATTGTCAGTGCAAGCGAGCGTGGAATTGGAGTTGCACTCATAAAAATTTTATCTGGCGTCTGCCCTTTTTGAGAAAGAGATTGCCTCTGAATAACTCCAAAGCGATGCTGCTCGTCAATAATTATAATACCCAAATTTTGAAAATTTACATCTTTTTGAATCAGCGAATGAGTGCCAATGACAACATCAATTTTTCCATCTAAAATGTCCTGTTTTAATTTTTTCTTTCCAGCATAATTTCCGCCGAGAAGCAATCCGATTTTCACATCAATTTCACTTAAAAATTCTTTAATTGCAAAATAATGTTGCGTCGCGAGAATTTCTGTTGGTGCCATAATTGCCGCCTGAAATCCATTTTCGATTGCCAAAAGCATTGCAAAAATGGAGATAATTGTCTTGCCAGAACCGACATCTCCTTGCAACAAACGATTCATCTGAAATGGAGATTTCATATCATCCACGATTTCATTCAGAACTTTTTTCTGAGCAGTTGTAAGTTCAAAGGACAATCTGTTTTTGAGTTGAGTTGTGAGCGTCTTTTTCAATTTCATCTGATTTCCAGTAGCTTTATGCCAATAAATATTTCGTCGAGCAAGCATTATTTGCAGATAAAAAAGTTCTTCAAAAATGAATCTTTTTTTTGAAACAGAGATATCTTCGCGCGAATTTGGCATATGAATTTTTTTCAATGCTTCTTCGATTTCCAAATATTTCTGCTTCTCGAGAATATATTTCGGAAGTGTCTCGGAAACTACAAACCCTTTATTGAAAATATTTAAAATGATTTTCTGAAAAATTTTATTTGACAATCCTTCTGTAAGCGGATAAATGGGAAGGAAATTTTGCTTCGCCCAAAAACTCTCTTTTTTCTCATCCGCAAATTCAATGTCTGGATGCAACATACAAAGCGAATTGTAATAATATTTGAGAGTTCCAAGAATGATAATCTCTTTTCCAATTTCGAATTGTTTTTCCAACCACGGCGAAGCGTTGAACCAAATACACTTCAAATATCCCGAACCGTCGGATATTATTGCTTGAAATTTTGCTTTCTGAAATCTATTTCCGATTTTCCCAAATGAGATAATTTTCGCTTTTATCGATGTAATTTCATTTATTTTTAGCTCGGAAATTTTTTTGTCAGTAATTTTATTGATGTAATTTCTCGGAAAGTAAAATAGGATGTCTTCGATATTTTTGATTCCTAATTTATTGAGAAGTTTGGCGCGTTTTGGCCCAACTCCTTGGACATATTGAATATTATCATCCAACTTAAAAGCCAAAAAATCTCCTTATTTTGTTGGACTCTTTCAACCGATTTGCTACCTTATTATTACAAATTTCCCATTAAGATGAATATCTTCAAATTCTGACGAAATGACATAGAAATATATTCCGCTTGCGACATTTTTTCCCGCATCATTTTTTCCATCCCAGCAAAATCTGAATCTATCTGATTCTGGAAGAATTTTTATCAATTCTCCGGCAAAATTATAAATATACAAATTGTTTTTCCCATGCGGCAGTTCGTTGTTTGGAGAAGGTTCAAAATAGATAGAACTATGTTCTGCTGGCTTAAATGGATTTGGAAAAACGGTAAGTTTTTCAACGATTTGAGATTCGGATTTATATTTTTTACTCGCACCAATATTGAAGATGGAAAGTCCTTCTGAAGTTCCAGCAAAAAGTTCGCCAGTATATTCGTTATATGCAAATGATAGGACGACATCGCTACACAAATCGCTATTTTCCGTGTTAAAATTTGTGAAGGAAAAATTATTCACATCAAGCATAGAAATTCCGCCACCTTGTGTGCCGAGCCATTTTCTTCCGTGTGGGTCAACAAAAACAGCATTTATCTGATTTGTTATTCCTGAACCAAGCCGTTGTTCGTTCTCTTCGTATGCAAGCCATCCATCCCAATCTCCGCCATTCCATCTATATTCTTTGATATTGCTATCACTTCCATTTGTGAATTTGAACCATTCGTTCCAACCTTCATCGTAAAGATACAATCCATCTACTCCGCCAGCAAATATGCAGTTGCCATAATTGGTCTCTTGAATATCAAAATCAAAACAACTGCCATCTATTCCGCTAAATTGACGCCAATGTTCACCATCGGTTTCTGGAAATCCAGAAGAATCCCAGTACTGTATACCAGTATAAAATCCTCCCAGCCAAACTTTATCCATACTCAAAAGCATTGTCCACATAGTAGCGTGTGTATCCTCAAAAAGGTGTTCTGGACAAAATTGTTGAAACGAACTATCAGGTTTCAATATAGTAACCCCACCTGGAGTTGCACCATATCCTCCAATCCACACATTTGCTTCATTATCACATTCAAGAAGTGAAACCTGGTTGCCAGAATTACCATTAAAAATCATCCATTCTGTATCGGGTGCCCTGTGAACCGTCCATTCTGTCTCTGAATTATTTAGAATACCTAAACCATGTCCCCATGTGCCAAACCATTTATTCCCATTTTTATCTTCACACATTCTAAATATTCGGTCGGACCATAAAGATGAATCTGTGCTACTTTGGTTATGACGAAAGTTTGTCCAATTTTTGCTGTTCCGATCTAATTGTGACACTCCCTTAATCCCACGAGAAGTAGTATTGGGATATTTTGTTCCAAAACCACACCACAAATTCTGATTACTATCCATCATCATCACAGTTATAAGATTGCTATTAATACAATTTCGTTTGTAGTGCTTCCATTCTCCATCCTCAAAACAAAATAAACCATCTTCCCAAGTGCTAATCCAAATGTTGTTTTCATCATCAACTTCTACGTCTGAAATTTGGTTGCATAAAATAGAACCTTCATCATTCCAGTGAACTGTATCTGAAGAGGTAAATCTATAAATTCCATCTGCGTTATCAAAATTTTGGTCAGTCTCATTCCAACTTCCAATTGCAACCCAAAGCGTTGAATCATTCTGAGCTAAAACAGCAGAAATTTCTGAAGACGATAAATCTTCTCCAAATACTGGAAATTGAATATTAAATTGCGAAGTGTCAGAAATATCAATAATTCCCAATCCATTCTCTGTCCCAAAATAGATTTTATCTACACAATAATCAAGTGCAGTTATTTTTTCATCGCCTAATTCATACCAATTATCTGGGAAACACATATAATCATAAGATATGGCTTTTACATAATCAATTCCAGTATTTGTGCCAACCCAAATTCTATTTGAATCGTCAAAAGTGATGCAATTTATTTCTTTCTCGCTCAAAAATGTTTTCTTGAAAATATGCTCTCCATTTTCGTTGATTTCAAACATATTTAAACCTTTGTCAGTTCCTAAAAATATGTAATTTTCATTAGAAATAATATCGTTAATGAAATCTGCATCAACACCCTGATTTTCCTGATATGGCTTGATAAATTCGCCATCTTTATATCGCGAAATTCCTTCTGTGTAACATCCAAACCAGAACTCATCAATCAAAGGAATATAATGAACCGAGCGAACTTCATTTTTACTCAATCCATCGCTTTTTACTAAAGCAGAAAAAGTTGAATCCTTCTTATTGAAAACACTAATTCCACCCCAAGTTGCGACAAAAATCGAATCACCTTTGCAGCAAATTTGATGAATATAAGTTGTGTTCGTATAAGTTTTCCAATTGTTCAAATAAATGTCTTCCGGTTCATAGCAAAATGATTTTGAAATCAAAATAATTAGAAACAGGAGCAGCAAAATTTGTCTTCTCATTTGAAGAATTCCTTTCGAATTATTGCCCAAAATATAAAAAGCAATATTATCACAAAAAACATTATAAGAATCAGCAAAATCCTTTTGTCAACTAATAAAAATCCGAGTGCAATCAGGCCGAATAATCCAGTTAGAAAATATCCGATTAAAACAACAGTTTTGTAAGAAAAACCTAATTCCAACATTTTATGATGAAGATGATTTTTGTCCGCTTGAAATAAATTTTTCGGTCTCTTCAACCTTCTGAAAAATGTCAAAAATGTGTCAATCAAAGGCAACGAAAGTACAATCATCGGAATCAACATTGTCATTGCGGTCGTGCCTTTGTATTGGGCATTTCCTGCAACTGAAAGTGCTGCGATATTAAATCCCAAAAACAAACTTCCTGCATCGCCAAGAAATATTTTTGCCGGATGAAAATTAAATTTCAGAAAAGCGAGACATCCGCCCAATAATGCGAATGAAAAATACGCAACAAATTCGTTTGAAGTGACCGAACTGGAAATTCCAATAATCAAAAATACAATCGCAACAATTCCAGTCGCCAAACCATCCAGACCGTCAATTAAATTTATCGCATTCATAACAAGTAAAAACCAGATAATCGTAGTTGGAATTGAAAAAATGCCTATTGAAATCGAAGCGCCGAATGGATTAGTAATTAAATTTATCTTAAAACCAAAAGAGATGATAACGAGAACGATAATAATTTCTATAAAAATTTTTATCCAAGCGCGGATATCGAAATAGTCATCGAGAATTCCAAGAATGAAAATCAAAAATCCGCCGATAATTAAGCCCACAAAAAGTAGTGAAAAAGATTGTTTTCCCAAAACAAGAAAAAGAAATTGGCTCAGAAATAGTCCAATCAGAAGTGAGAGTCCGCCACTTTTTGGAATTGCAATTTTGTGAATACTTCTTTTTCTTGGAATATCGATTATTCCAAGTTTAGTTGAAAGTTTGCAATTTAGCGGAACTATCAAATAAGTCGTTAAGAATGAAAATAATGCAATTCCAAAATAAATCATAATTTTTTCTGATATAATTTAATGTATTCGTTTTTGTAAGATTTTACAAAATTTTCTAAACTGAATTCTTCTTGAACAAGTTTTTTGCTTTCCAATCCCATTTTTTTTCTCTCTCTTTTATGATTTGCAAGCCAAACAATTTTTTCTTTCAGAATTTTATGTTTTCCGATTTCGACCAAAAAACCATTTTTTCCGTCAATTACAAGTTCATTATTCCCCTTTATTTTTGAAGCAATAATTGGTTTGCCGGCACTCATTGCTTCCAAAATAGATAATGATAGTCCTTCCCATTTTGAATATAAAATAAAAATATCAAATAATGCGAGCCAATCAGGAATATCATTTTTCCAACCAGGAAGTAAAATTCGCTTTTCAAATCCGTTTTCTTTAACAATTCTTTTTGCAGTTTCTAATTTTGAGCCATTACCAATAAAGATGAAATGTATGTTGCTGTTTTCTTTAACAATTTCGATTGCAATATTTATCAAGTTGATGTTATTTTTGGGTTCATCAAATCGGCTAACTGAACCAATTATGATGTCATTTTTTGAGAACTCAAAATCGGATTTTTTATATTTTGATTTTATGGCTTCAACTTTTTTCACAGCATTATAGATGAAGGTAATTTTATTTTGTTGTATGAATTTTTGTTTTATTGCCATTTCATACTCACATTTGTTTACTGAGATAATCCTGTCACAGAAAAAACTTGCAACTTTCTCAAGAGCTTTAAAAAATGTATGAGCAATTCTACTTTGAAATGGATGAAATGGAAAACCTTGAACAGTATGAATAACACCTTTTGTTCCAGCCAATTTTGCAGCAATACGCCCCAAAAATCCTGTTTTTGAAGAGTGTGTATGAACAATATCAAAATTGCCTTTTCGGCAAATTAAATAGATTTTCAAAAAGACAATAATATCTTTAATATTTATTTTTCTTTCCAATTCAGGAATCGAGAAATGTTCGATATTCAATTCCTTTAGTTTTTGAATTAAAGGACCATTGGGTGCAGAAATTACTGAAAACTCAAACTCCTTTGAATCAAGATTTGTAATAAGATTAAGCATTGCATTCTGCACTCCAGAAAGCAAAGGGAGCAGTTGAATATGTAATATTCTAATTTTCTTCACTACTTTTCCTGTTCAATAATTCTTTTTATATTTTTTGCCAGCAGAGAGCAAATATACTTTTTTTCATATATTTTCAATTCTTCATCAGTCAAACATTGAACTGTTTTCTGTTTCATCAAATTTAATATTAATTTCATATTTTCATTAATATCGTCAAATTCAGCAATGGGAAAACCATATTTCTCAAGAATATTCCATAGGTCTCCACCTTTATGCGAAAATCCAATAATGGGAACTTTTAAGGCAAGGTAATCAAACAATTTTCCTGGAATAACTACATTACTTCTATTCCCTCCTCCAAGAAAGATCGCAAGATAATTCATTTGTTTCATAAATGCTAAACATTCTTGATGCGGCATATAAGGATGCAAATGAATTATTTGTCTTACAGGCGGTTTTTTAAAAAGTTCCCTGATTTCTTTACTATAATTCCCCAGAAAATGAAACTCAAAATCATTTATCGTAATTTTCTTTTTGTTAACCAATTCAGCAAATGCATCTAAAAAGTATTCTGGTGTCTGATAGCCAGTAAAAGTCCCAGCATATCCAATTTTGATAGGTTTTTTACTTATAAATTTACTTTCTTCCAAATGAATAAAGTCTTCTCTGGCCCATCCATAATAATGCACATCAATTTTATCCTTTTGCAAAAAAGGATATTTTTCTAACATTTTAGTTTTTGCAGTTGGAGTAGTAACTGCAACATAAGCAACATCCTTAAGAACTTTCCTTTCCAGCCATTCGCTTAGTGTCTTAAAAATTATATTTTTATAAAGCGGATATGGTGCTAAATTCCACAAATCTCCATATTCCAAAATTAATGGCAAAGATGTTATTTTTGAAATGAGCCATCCTGTGATAGCACTATGGAATGGAGACAATGAAACAACTATGGCTTTTACTTTATATTTTTGTGTGATTTTCAACCCCTTAATAAGACAAAATGGAAGCCATCCTATCTTCTCATCAATTGGAAAAAATGACCTTATGAATTTTTTCAATGATTCGCTAAATATTGTGGGTTGAGCAGAATTTACCACTTTTGAGGAAGATTTATAAAATAAGGATTTTATTCTTTTCAGCAAATATAAAAGTCGGTTTGGATCAAAGCTGCCAGTTCGGTATATTTTAATAAATGATGGAAAATCTTTAAGGAGCCCATAATCATAAGCAAAATAGTGAATTGGTTTAATGGTTAATATTATTGGTTCTATTCCAAAATTTGGCAAATATTTGGCATATTTTAATCGTCTTTGCGGAGCAACTCCATCAAGAGGTGGAAAAAAATATGTAATATACAAAACCTTCTTCATTTCACTCAAAATATCATCCTATTTTCAAATTATCAATAATCAATTTATATTTTTGTTTTAGAATAAGATTATAAAAAATAATTCCTAAAACAATTAATAATAACCCTAATTTTATCAGAGATATAATTAAATTTTGTGGCAAAATATAGTTCAAAAAAGCAAACATAAGAAGTGC
>JACNJR010000025.1 GCA_014382495.1 Candidatus Cloacimonadota bacterium
GGATTTTTGAACCACAATTTTCTGAAATCATAATTATATTTTTTCAGATTTCCAACAACTTTTGCTAAAATGCAACAGGTCCAGACATCGCCATTTGGCACAATTTGAGCCGACAAAATTCCAGCAAAACATTTTATCTGCTCTTTCTGCTCTTTGAGAATTTTCTTCACAAGTTTGTAATATTCAATTCTGAATGTCTGCGTAATTTTGTTCATTCCTTTGAATTTGGTATTTTTGATTTGAAACAAAAGGTAATCAATTGCGTTAGAATATTTCATCAAACTTGGCGTGATATCCGCTTCCATCGTATCGAGTTCCACACGATTTTCTGCAATTTCTGTCACATACGAATCGGGATTTAGTGTCATTAATTCATCCGCAACATTTTTGAAATCGTCAACATTAAATTTCGAAATTACAGAATGGATTCCGAGATTTAGATTTGGAAGGTCTATTTTCTGAATTGCTTCAACTGTTTTAATAGCCAATTTATAAGCATTTTTCACGCCACGAATTTCGTTATTTTTTTCGCCTATTTCATCAATCGAGACATTTATGACAATATCGGTTTTCGGACAATTTTTTGCGATTTTTTTCACAACTCGCGGAATTTCTTTGTAGAGAAGTCCATTTGTTGGAATATTTATTATTTTTGGTTTGCAATATTTATAAATTGAGAGAACTATATCAAACAAATCTTTTCGTAAGAATGGTTCTCCGCCGCTGATTGTTATCCAGTAAGCAGATTTGCCAATTTTTTTGAAAATCTTTTCATATTCTTCAGAAGATAATTCTTCAGATTTTGTTTTATAGATATTGCAGGTTTTGCAACGCGAATTGCATCTGTAAGTAACGCTGACAGTATAATTTACTGGCATTAGAAAATTAGTTGCCAATTTCTCAAAAAACCTAAGTAGGATTATTTTTGAAAGGAGAATAATGTTTTTCATTTTGAACTCAAATCTTTTGTCGAACATGAAATCTCCCATTTATATGGGATTTTTTTCAGGATTTTATAATCATACCAGCCGAGAAATCTTCCTAATACTTCCAGAAATATTGTGAAAATAATCTTTGCATTTTTTATCAGATTGAATGAAAATTCTTTTAAAGTCAAATTGATAATCAAGCCAGAATTTTGAGAAATTACTTTGTATTCTTGATTTTCTTGCAGCCAAAGATGCCCACAATAAATGCGGCGGCGTTGCTTCAGAAAATCAGAGATATTTTCCGGACCTTTATTATACACAATTGCATCTGGAATATATCTCTTTTTTAGTTTATGATTTCGTATAATCGCTTCAATACTCGCTTCGTCGACTGGGCTATGCTCTGGAATTTCTTTTACTAAATTTCGAAAAGCAACCATTTCGCCGAGTTTTGGCGAAACCAATGCCATCTTATGATGAAGCCGCCAAAGCATACAAACTGCAAATCCGATAAAACTTTTTGGACTATTTACAGGTTTCGGTCTGCCGCCAGTCATTCCAATATTTTTATCAGAAAAGGGAGAAACCATCTTTTCGATTGTATTTTTCGCAGGAATTGTGTCGCCGCTCTCAATGACCAGCACATCCCCTATTGCCTTTTTCAGAAATAGATTTATCGCGGACGATTTTCCCTTTCGTTCCGGCTGGATAATTAGTGTTATTTTGGAATTTTCGGATGCAAATTCTCTTACAATTTCATCAGTTTTATCAGTTGAATTGCTCGAGACAACAATAATTTCTTCGATTGAAACATTTTGCAAATCCTGATTCGTAGCAGCTTTCAGCAATTGCTTAATATTTTTTTCTTCGTTGTAACAGAAAATACCCAAACTACATTTTATCATTTTTTTCCCTGTGCATAACTGCATCCAGAATGCCGTTTATGAATTTTCCTGATTTATCGCCGCAGAATTTTTTCGCAATTTCAATCGCTTCATTTATGATAATTTTTGGTGAAGTTTCGGTAAATTCCATTTCCATTATCGCCAATCGCAAAATCATTTTGTCCATAACAGATATTCTTTTGAAATCCCAATTTTTTAAGAAGCGTTTTATCAGCTCATCGATCGATTCCAAATTTTTATATGTATTTTTGACAAGCATTTCGATGAATTTATTTTGTTGATTTGTGAATGACTTATCCTGAAAATCGATTATCTGTGCAATTCGATTTTTAATAGTTTCAGCGGACTGTTTTTCTTCGTCGAAAAAAAGAGCGAATAATGTCTGAACTGCGAGTTCACGAGCGTCGTGGCGAAGTCCCATTCTATATTTTTTCTAAAAGATTTACCATCTCAATTGCTGAAAGTGCGGCATCCCAACCTTTGTTTCCTGCTTTTGTTCCTGCTCGTTCAAGTGCTTGCTCAATTGTGTCTGTGGTCAGAACTCCAAAAATAACTGGGATTTTACTTTTCAATCCAACTTGTGCGATTCCTTTGCTAACCTCTGCGCTGATATATTCGAAATGTGGCGTGTCACCACGAATCACCGAGCCGACACAAATGATTCCATCATATTTGCTGGAATCTGCTAATTTTTGCGCAATTGCTGGAATTTCAAATGCTCCTGGCACCCAGACGACTGTAATATTTTTGTCATCTGCGTTGTGCCTTTTCAGACAATCCAATGCACCGTCAATCAACTTTTTTGAGACAAGTTCATTAAAACGGCTGGCAACAATTGCAAACTTCTTTCCTTCTGTTGCATATTGTCCTTCAATTTTTTTATACACCTTTCCTCCTATTTTTCTGAAAAAGTTGACACTTTTTTCTCTTGTTTGATATTCTATTTTTTGTTGTCAATAAAATATTAAAGAAATTTTTAGGAGAAGTATGGAAAAAATTTATGTTCTCGATACAAATGTTCTAATTCACGATCCACGCGCAATTTTCGCTTACAAAAATGCAAGAGTTGTAATTCCAATTACTGTGATTGAAGAGGTGGATACATTCAAAAAAGGATTGGATGAGAAGAGCAGAAATGCCCGTTATTTGAGTCGCCTTTTGGATAATTTACGAAAGAAAAATTCTCTTTCTGATGGCGTCAAACTAAAACATGGCGGATTTTTGCAAGTATCTCTTGCACATAAAATTTCTGATGATATTGAGGATATTCTCATCACAGATGTGAACGACAATTTGATTCTCGGAACAGCATATCATTTCCAGAAAAAATTTCCAGATAGAAAAGTGATTATGGTTTCGAAAGATGCAAATGTTAGAATAAAAGCAGATGCAATCGGATTGAAAGCCATCAATTATGAACCGTCTACAATTAATTTTGAAGAACTGTATACTGGCATAAAAAAATTCGAAACAACTTCTTCAAAAATTGATGAATTCAAAAAGAAAACTACTATCGAGAATAATTTTGGGTTGAAATTTCATAATCAATTTTTTCTTGCTTATGAGAAAGGGAAATTTTCTAATCATTTTATTGGAAAATTTCACAAAGACAAGAATATTATTTTGCCGTTGAAACATTACACGGGAAAATCTGTTTGGGGAATTAATGCGTTAAATCCCGAGCAGAAAGCGACTTTCGATATTCTTCTCGACGACAATATCAAAATTGTATCACTTCTCGGAATTGCAGGAACCGGAAAAACGCTTCTTGCGCTCACCGCTGGTCTGCAAAAAGTTATTGAAGAAGAGGTTTATACTCGATTGGTGGTGACGCGTCCTATTTTTCCACTTGGAAAAGATATTGGATATCTGCCTGGTTCGAAAAAAGAGAAGTATAATCCTTGGATGCAGCCGATTTATGATAATATGGAGATTCTTCTGCACAACTTCGAACAGCGGCAACAAAATGGCGAGAAAAGCAAGTATAGGAAACGAACAACGACGCTTGATGAATTTCTCGATTACGGATTTATCGAACTTGAGCCACTTACATATATTCGTGGAAGAAGTTTGCCAGACCAGTTCATAATCGTAGATGAGGCGCAAAATCTTTCTCCCCACGAAATGAAAACAATCATCACGCGAGCTGGCGATAAGACAAAAGTTGTCCTAACTGGCGACCCATATCAGATAGATATTCCTTATCTCGATTCAGAAAGCAATGGATTGAGCATTGTCGTCGAAAAATTTAAAGATGAAAAACTGTCAGGCCATGTGACTCTCATCAAAGGTGAACGCTCAATTCTCGCTGAAATGGCGGCAAAATATTTATAAATGGAATTGAGAATTGTGAATAAAATTACGATTCGTCCTATCGGCATAATTCATTCTCCTTACAAAGAGAAAAAAGATATTCCAATTCAAGGAAAATTCAGAAGCAAAGTTGAGGCATACATCGAACTGAAAAAGAAATATGTCAAAGGTCTGAAAGATTTGGACAAATTCAGCCACGCCATTATTCTATATTATTTTCACAAATCGCAACGCGAAGATATCGAAGGAAAGCCATTTCTCGAAGATGAGAAGCATGGAATTTTCGCGATTAGAAGTCCACATCGCCCGAATCATATCGGGATTTCGATTGTAAAAATCCAAAAAATTATCAAAAATAAATTATATTTCACGAAGGTTGATGTCTTTGACGGAACGCCGATCATCGATATTAAACCTTATGTAAAACACTTTGACGAGCAACAAAATGTCGTTTCTGGTTGGACAGAAAAGCATTTTCAAGATGGAAATATTCCTGAAAAAACTATAAATCAAATAAAAAATTTGGACTAAATTATGAATAGAAAAGATGCATTTGAATTATTGCAAAAACATTTGAAAAATAGAAATTTGCAGAAACATTGTCTTGCTGTTGAAGCGACAATGAAGCACTTTGCGCGGCATTTTAATCAAGATGAAAATTTGTGGGAACTTGCCGGACTTCTTCATGATTTGGATTATGAGATGACGAAAAACGATTTTTCAAAACATGGTTTTACATCGGTTGAGATGCTAAAAAATTACAATCTCGATGAGAGAATTCTGAATGCAATTCGCTCGCATTCTGGACATACGGAAAGAGAAACTCTTATGGACAAAGTGCTCTTTGCTGTCGATTCTTTGACCGGTCTGATAATCGCATCTACTTTGATGCATCCAGAGAAGAAAATTTCTGCTTTGGATACAGAATTTGTAATGAGAAGGTTCAAAGAGAAAAGATTTGCTGCTGGTGCAAACCGCGAGCAGATAAAGAGTTGCGTAGAATTCAAGATGAATTTGGAAGATTTTATTTGTCATACAATCAAGGCGATGGCTGAAATTGAGAAAGTTTTAGGGTTTTAGAAAAATTATATTTTATCGGGGAAGTAGCTCAGTTGGGAGAGCGTAGCGTTCGCAATGCTAAGGTCGAGGGTTCGATCCCCTTCTTCTCCACCAAATTTTTCTACTTAAAAAAATAAAAGAATTTGATAATTTTACATTTCCGCTTTTGCGTAAGTACAAATGCCCCAGAGAGGATTCGAACCTCCGACCAACGGTTTAGGAAACCGCTGCTCTATCCACCTGAGCTACTGGGGCAATATTGGTTGAACTAATTTACTGATTATAAATTTAACCAATTACCAAATCAAGTCAATTTTATCAACTGAAATGAACCTTTTTTCAGCTCTGTTTATTTCCACTTTCAATTTACCTTTTTTTGAAATTCCAGTTGCTTTGCCTTGCCAATTTTCATTTCCAATCGATACAGAAATCTGCCGACCAAGTAAATAATCATACATTTGAAAATACTTTATAAATGATGAGATTTCTTCTTCAATGTATTTTGGAAACTCATCTTCAAAATTTTGCAAAAAATCACGCAAAACACTTTTTATATTTATCTTTTTATGAATTTCTATGAAAAACGATGTGGCAATTTCAGAAATATCTTTTTTCATTTTCTTTTGATTTAGATTGATGCCAATTCCAATTATCGATGATTTATTAGAATTTTCACCGAGGATACCTGCTATTTTTTTATCGTGAAAGAAAATATCATTTGGCCATTTTATTTTCAGTATTGAATCTGGAAAGATTTTTTTCAAAACTTTATGCAATACAACGCTTGTAAAAATCGTGATATCCGATTGAAAGTTTTTGTTTGGAAAAACTAACGAAAACCACAATCCGCCATTTTCCGAAATCCATTTGCGATTAAGTCGACCCTTTCCGGAAGTTTGGGTTTTCGCAACAAAACTGTGTTACAATCAATTTTTCCATTTTTGATAAATCGTTTTGCTTCCAAATTTGTGGAATCAATCTTATTATAAAATTTGATATTTTTGAAAAGTTTTGTCGCCATTTTTATATTATTAGCATTGCATCGCCATAACTGTAAAATCGGAAATTTTCTTCAATCGCTTTTTGATATGCGGTTTTTATCAAATCGTGTCCTGCAAATGCTGAAACCAGCATCAGAAGTGAAGATTTCGGGAGATGAAAATTGGTAATCAACTTATCTACAATTCCAAATTTGTATTTTGAATAAATGAAAAGTTCTGTCCATTTTTGACCTGAATTTAATTTTTTATTCTGAAAAAAACTCTCCAATGTTCTAACAGAAGTTGTTCCAACGGCGACGATTTTCCCAAAATTTTTTCGATGCAAATTTATCTCTTCTGCCACCAAATCCGAAACACTACAAAATTCTTTATGCATTTTGTGATTTTCAATATTCGGTGTTTTCACGGGGCGAAAAGTATCGAGTCCAATTTTCAGGTTAACTGAAACTGTTTTTATATTTTTATTTTGGATTTTTTCGAGAAGATTTTTACTGAAATGCAAACCCGCAGTCGGCGCTGCCACGGAACCCATTTCTTTCGCAAATACTGTTTGATAACGCTTTTTGTCTAATTCTGTGTCCTCTCTTTTTATGTAAGGAGGAAGCGGCACTTTGCCAATTTTATTTAGAATTGAAAAAAAATCACCGTCAAAAATAAATTTTACGATTCGCTCTCCATTCAAATATTTAATAATTTTAGATGTCAGCAATCCATTGCCGAAGGTTGCCGTGCTTCCAATTTTCAATCTGCGCGCCGGCTTTACAAGACACTTCCAATGATGTTCATCAATTTGCTCCAAAAGCAAAAATTCCACTTTTCCGCCAGTCAGCTTTTTGCCAATTAATCGCGCAGGAATGACCTTTGTTTCGTTCACCACAAGCATATCAGAAGATTCCAAATAATTTGCGATATTGTAAAATTTATCGATAAAAATTTCTTTTTTGTTGCGATTAAGAATCATCAATTTCGAATTTTCCCTTTTTGCTTCGGGATATTGAGCAATCATTTCTTTCGGCAAATGATAATCGAAATCGGAAAGTTTGTATTTTCTCATAAAATTTTTATTAGTTTTTGCAAAATTTAATGAATTTATTTTGATGAGTTTTCAATTTTGAATTTTCAAACTTACATTTTCTGCATCAATAAGCTCAAGGGAAAAATTACCATAAATCGTTTCTACGACCAGTTTTACGGGAATCTTATATTTATCAGCAGTTACCCAAATTGGACTTTCGCCTGTCTGCTTTTCTATCTCTTTTCCGACTGGAATTGGGACTAATTTGAAGCACTTTTTTTTGCCGAAAATTGTGTCTAAAATTTTCATTTTTTCTACATTAATCTGAATTTTTAGATTTTCACCGCCAGTTGTAACATTCACATAAAATGAATCGCCGACAGCAAAATTTTGAAGACGAAGAAAATAAAATATTGAGAGTGCATCTTGAGTATTTGGCAAAGTTTTGAACTGCTTTTTTGTTGTTTTTCCTTTGCGATTTTTCACAAAATATGTTAATGTATCTTCCGGATAAAAATAATGAGTGGTAAATTCTTTGTAACTTCCTTCTGCTTGGCGCTTTATCTGTTTTCTCGAAACCAGTTTTTCTACATCCCAGAAAGATTCCATTTCATCGCGAACTTTGTAAATAACATCGTAAAATTTGCTTGTTCGCAAAACTGATTTGATGTGATAACATTTGTGTCCTGAAATTGAATCGCAGCAATTAAACGACATAACTGAACTTCCGATTCCCGAAAGTATCCCGAAATTTCCGCGAAAAGTGAGTCGTTCTCCAACTTGAAATGGAAGTTCTGGAGTTGCAGAAAATAGATTTCCAAAAAGAGAAAATAGGAAAAATAAGAACAGAATTTTTTTCAAATCAATCCTCCAGAAATATTGATTTCTTGACCAGTGATATAACTATTTTTCTGACTCGCTAAAAACAACGTCAACTTGGCTACATCGTGAGTTGTAGCAAGTCGTGATAATGGAATCTGGTTCAAAATTTTGGCATAATATTTTTTTCTAAATTCATTATACTTCTTATCGAAATGTGAATCGTCAATTTCAACAGGACCGGGCAAAATCGTATTGAAGAGAATCCCGTTTTTGCCCTCTTCAAGCGACAGAGTTTTCGCCAAATTAGAAACGCCAGCTTTTGACGCGGCATACGCACTTCCATTTTTAAGACCAGTTTTGGCAACTGACGAACTGAGCAAAACGACTCTTGCCCAATCGCTTTTTCGCAAATATGGAAGTAAAATTTTCATAAGATAATATGTTCCGAACAGATTGGTTTTTAGCGTATTTTCCCAATGTTTTGTATCGGTTTCTGCCAATGGCAAAACATCGTCGCTGCGAACTGAGGCTGTGTGAATCAAGGCATTAATTTTTGTCTGCGGCGTAAAAATTTTCCCAAAATTTCCTTTTAGAGAATAAAAAACAGAGATGTCAGAAGAAAAGATTTTTATCGTGCAATTAGATTCTAATTTTTTTTTTAATTTCTGTAATTTTTGTCTGTTTTTGAATCCGCATAAGATAAGTGTGGAAAATTCCTTTGAAGCCATTTCTGCAATGACAGAGCCAATATTTCCAGTTGCACCAGTTATTATTGCTGTTGTGTTTTTCACAATTTGATAGTATAATCCAAAATGATATTTGCTGCTTCGAATTTCTCCATTTCAGAGAAATCTTTCTGATTTTGTTTTGTGATAATTGTGAAAGAAGTTTTTTCGGAACCTGCGACTTTCAAGGGATTTGCAATTATCATATCTAAGTTTTTTCTCTTCAATTTTTCATAAGCATTTTTAATCAAATCTTCATTTTCAAGCGCAAAGCCGACTAAAATTTGTGAGTCACTTTTTTTCTTTCCTAATTCTTTCAAAATATCAACAGTTGGAGAGAGTTTCAGCGAAATATCTTCATTTTTCTTCTTATGTTTTCCTGAAATTTTTTTTGTAAAACTAAAATCCGCAACAGCAGCTGTCATAATGATAATATCATTTTTTGAGAAATTTTTGATGACCTCTTTATGCATCTTCTTTGCGGAAATGACATTTATTATCGAGACATTTCGTGGCGCTGTCAGATTGGTCTGGCCGGTGATGAGTGTCGTTTTTGCACCTCTAATTTGCGCGGATTTCGCCAAAGCATAACCGAGTTTTCCTGTGGAATTATTTGCGAGAAAACGCAAATCGTCCCAATATTCTCGCGTAGAGCCAGCAGTTACCAAAACTTTTTTTCCACTAAAATCACAAGCATACTCGCTCCAGCATTTGATGTATTTCACTATTTCGGAAATTTCGGGAAGCCGTCCTTTTCCCTCATAACCGCAAGCAAGTTGCCCAATTTCTGGCTCAATGAATGAATAATTTGCTTCTTTCAACGACTGGATATTTTTTTGTACAATCGGATTTTCCAGCATATTAACATTCATAGATGGAACAAAAATTGTTTTGGCTTTACTTGCAATAATCGTCGTAGAAAGCAGGTCGTCTGCAATTCCGTTTGCGACTTTTCCAATGATATTTGCTGTTGCTGGTGCAATCAGAATCAAATCTGCCCAATCCGCCAAAGATATATGATGCAATGGCTCTTGCGTCTGAAACATCTCAACTGCAACTGGATTTTCAGAAATTGTCTGCAAAGTTAGCGGCGTAATAATATTTGTCGCATTTTTTGTCATAATGACCTTTACTTCAGCACCATTTTTTTTCAATTGACTAATTAGCAAAGGAATTTTATAGGCAGCAATTCCAGCTGAAATTCCGACCAAGATTTTTTTATTTTTCAGCATAAATTTTACTCATTTTTTGCTTATATTTTTTCAAACCATCCAGTAATATAATCTGTCATTCCCAAACTGGATGTTACTTTTATCGGCTTCACTGGCATAACTTCAATGAAATATTTCCCATAATCTTTTTTTAATATTCTGCTGTCAAGGATTATGACAACTCCTTTATCTGTTTTGTTGCGAATTAATCTGCCGAATCCTTGCTTAAAATGCAAAAGTGAGATTGGCAAAAGGTAATACAAAAATGAATTTTTCCCATCACGCTGCAGTTTGTCCATATATGCTTCGACCAATGGCTCCGTTGGAACGAGGAAAGGGAGACGATATAACAACAGAATTTCCAACGACTTTCCTTGCACATCAATTCCTTCCCAGAAACTTCTTGTGCCGAGCAGAACAGAATTCTCGTCTTCGCGAAATGTGTCTAAAATACTTGTTCTTGAGCCGGTTTTATTTTGTGCAAGCAGAGTAATATCTTGTTCAATTGCAGAATTGGTCAGCTCACTAAAAGCCAAATTCAAATCTCTATGCGAAGTGAAAAGCACCAATGTCCCACGATTATGCGCAGAAATTGTCTCTTCAAGTAAAGAAATCGCTTGCGAATTGAAAAATTTATCTTGCGGATTCGGCAGAAAATCTGGAATCAAAATTCTCATCTGATTTGGATAATCAAAAGGTGAAGATGCAATAAATTCCATCAATTTATTATCATCTACTTTGTCCAATCCTGTAAGATTTTTGAAAAATTTATATTCATTGCGAATTGCAATTGTGGCAGAAGTCAAAATCGTTGTCTCCAATTTTGACCAGAAAAATTCGTAAAGATATCTATTTACTTCAATTGGTGCGCATACAATTGAGCAATGTGGAAATAATTCACTTGAAAATTTTTTATCAGTTGTTTCAAGCCAGAAGGCAAAATTTTCAAAATCTGGCGAAAAAATCTGCTGAAATTTTAACTGCAATTCATAAATCTGATTAAGAATTCCGTCCAAATCAGAAATATTTTTATCGTGAAATGGAAAGACATTTGGACTAATTTTTTTTATCTCAATATAAAGATTATTCAAAATTTTGTATAATCGTGAAAGGTGGTTATTCAACGCTTCTACAAGATATTGGGAAGATTTGAAAATCGATAAATTCTGAAATCTCAATTTGCCATAACTACCTTTTTCAATCGCAATTTGATTGATATTAGTGAAGAAATCCGAACTTGCGTTTGCCAAATCTTCCAGCGGAATTAAGATATCTTCCAATTTATTTTTCAGGTCATTTTTTTGAGAATCTTGAATCATACTCTTCGTTACAGCGATTTTTATATTGTTCACAATTCCAAATTGAAATTCTGCCTTGGTCAGAATTTTTTTGGATATTGTCATAAAATCAAATATAGAAACGGAAAAACCGAAATGTGTCGCTGCGATTTGAGGCAGATTATGCACTTCATCAATTACCAAATCTGAATAATCTCCCAATACGGAATTTTCGCTCACAGCGTCAGATAGCAGAAGAGAATGATTTACGATAACGAGATTTGATTTTTCTGCCAGAGAACGAATTTTCATAACGAAACATTCTTCGTAAAAACTGCATTTTTTCCCATAACAATAATTGCTATCTGCTGCAACTTTTTGCCACAAAGTCGTTCCAGTCCGCCGGAATGAATAGTTTTCTTCGATGTCGCCTGTTTTTGTATTGATTGCCCAAACGATTAAATTCAGAGCGAGTTTCATCTCAAATTGCGTCAGGTAGCCGCTCCAATCCGTGGCGATTTCATTCCATTTTCTCTGGCAAAGATAGTTGTTTCGTCCTTTGAGAAGAACTGCTGAAAATGTCAAATTTGTCACTTTTTGAATTGTGAAAATATCTTTGAAAAAGAGCTGTTCTTGTAGATTTTTTGTGTTTGCAGAAATAATTATTTTCTTTTTGCTAAACTTTGAGAAAAAAATCGATGGGATAAGATATGCGAGCGATTTTCCGACGCCAGTTCCAGCTTCGATTAGCAATATTTTCCCATCTTTATATGCTTCAGAAGTCCAAGCAACCATATCAATTTGCCCATCACGAATTTCATAATTTACAAAATTTTTATCCAATTGACCTTTTTTCTCAAACATTTTCAGGATTTCAGTTTCGGAAAATTTTTGCGCAGGTTTTTCGTCTTTTAGTAAATTTGAAATGAAATTAGTTTGAGGAAAAAAAATTGCTTGTGAAGATTTTTCTTTTTGCTTCAGAAAAGATGTTTTTATCTGATATTTTCTCAATTGTTCAAGAAAATTGACAAATCCACTACTCAATTTTGCTAATTTGGCAAGTTCTATAATTCGGTTTATCGTGCCGATTTCATAATTTTCTAGGATAAATTCTATCAATTTTGAGAATAATTTTCCGGTCGATTTCGCATCTCCTACTGCACGATGTGGATTTTCATTTGTAATTTTGAAAAACTTATTCAATTTTCCAAGTGAATGAGATTTTATGTGCGGCAAAAATATCCTTGAAATTTCCAAAGTGTCGTAAAAAACATTTTTCAATTCCGAAAATGAAGAACTTTTTAGACCGCTATTTATAAAATTGTAATCAAAATCTGCATTATGAAAACAGAGGATATCATCCTTGATAAAGTTGAGAAAATTATCAAGTACGATTTTCTGTGAAGGCGCATTCAGAAGGTCTTTGTCGGAAATATGCGTCAAGGTTTTGATGTGTGCGGGAAGTGGATTTTCGATATTTATAAAAGATTGAAACGAATTTGAAACCCTATTATTTTTGAATTTTACGGCCCCAATTTCGATAATTTCGTCACTATTTTTGTCTAATCCCGTCGTTTCGATATCGACAGCGGTAAAATCAAATATTGGAAAAGATTCTTTGAAATTTTTCATAAGTTTTGATTTAAACTATTTTTTGTCAAATCAATTTTGTGAAGTAAAAAAGTCAAGCAAAATTTGATGTTAGAAATTTTTATTATAGAATTTTTGTTGAAAAATGGTGGGCGATATAGGAGTTGAACCTATGACTTCTTCCTTGTAAGGGAAGCACTCTAGCCTCTGAGTTAATCGCCCCCAATATATTGTGCAGTAAATTTATTTGAGAAAATCTATGTCAATAAAAAAATCTGAATAATGAAAAAAAATAATAAAATCGAAGTATTTAATTTTAATCAAACATAAATTTACAAAGCAGAAACTTGAGCAGAAATTAGCACTTTTCCCTCAAATGGAAATAAAAATTTCACTAAGAGCGGTTACAAAATATCGTAATCGAATGAAAATTCCATCAAGTCGATTTAGAAAGATTTAAAATTCTTTAAGGTAATTGACTTATTTTCACACACTTAGAGAATAATATAAAAATATATTAAAAAAAACTTGACAACAAAAATTTGATATTTCAATTAGTGGCAGTTTTTTGTTTTAAAAAAAAGAAAATAAAAATGTTGATTTACTGGACAGGAATATAAAGGTTATGTTCCTAATTGCAAATGTGGCAATGTTCATTGATAGGCCCCTTTTTTCTGTTTTAAAAGGGATTATTATTAACAAAAAATTCAGGAAACATAAAGGTTATGCTTCCAATTGTAAATGTGACAATGTTAATTGATAGGTCCCCTTTTTCTGTTTTAAAAGGGATTATTATATTAACAAAAAATAACAAAAGGAGAAAGAAATGAAAAAACTCATTGTTCTAGCAATACTGCTAGGTCTCATTGGCTCGTTAATGGCGAAAGATGGAGTCGCAACTTTGGATCTCGATCTTTCAATTCCCGATGTAACTGTGCTCAGCATTACAGGTGGTAATATTGATGTAATCTTGCCAACTCCACATGCTGGTGATGGATTTGTAGATGTAACCGCATTTTCCAGTTACGAAATTATTACCAATACTCCCGCACTAACAACGCAGGATATTAATGCAGCTCTTAGTGTAGATATTTCTGCAACTGGTGTAGTTCTTTGGCTGAGAGCAGATGCTCCAACAACTGGAACAAGTGCTGGTGCAGTTAATATCTCTGGCTCTGCCACATTAGCGGTTCCAATTGTAACTGCAATTGGTCCAACAAGTGATACAGATTTACAACTTGAATTTAAGTTTGTTGTAGATGCTCTTGCACCTTCAGGTTCAGAAGATCTTGTATTGACACTTACTTTGGCTGACGAGTAAGGGAGGAAAAAATGAAAAAACTCATTATTCTAGCAATACTGCTAGGTCTCATTGGCTCGTTAATGGCGAAAGATGGAGTCGCAACTTTGGATCTCGATCTTTCAATTCCCGATGTAACTGTGCTCAGCATTACAGGTGGTAATATTGATGTAATCTTGCCAACTCCACATGCTGGTGATGGATTTGTAGATGTAACTGCATATTCCAGTTACGAAATTATTACCAATACTCCCGCAGCAACACTGCAGGATATTACTGCGTCACTAAGTGCAGATGTTTCTGCAACTGGTGTAGCTCTTTGGCTGAGAGCAGATGCTCCAACAAATGGAACAAGTGATGGTTCAGTTAATATCACTTTAGCTAACGCAGTACCGGTTGATGTTGTAGGTGATATTGGTCCAACAAGTGATACAGATTTACAACTTGAATTTAAATTTGTTGTTAGCGCTCTTGCACCTTCAGATACAGAAGATCTTGTATTGACACTTACTTTGGCTGACCAGTAATTCAAAAAAAATATGCTCCTGCCTATTTGGGGGTGGGAGCATATTATTTAAAATTAAATTATGAAAAATAAAATAATAGTAGTTTTGTTGATTTTGTGGATAAATTTGGCGTTCTCGCTCTCTGTAAATATAGCTGATGGCGGTGATTCTTGGTGTATTTTATCTACAAATGATATTATTGACGGAGTAACTGAAATTGCTAGTCCACCTTTTGGTCATTATGTTTTAATTGTGGAAGGTGCCGCCGGAAAAAATATCGGTAGAATCTATCAAACAAAAAATCGGTCAATGCGCAGTAAATTCAAAAATGTTCCAGCAAAAATAGATAGAATGAATTGGCATATTGATGTTAGCAAAAGTGATACGACACCAGTTGGTGGTTGGCCGGCAGAGTTGGAATTGTATGTAAAAAGAACATCGGCCGGAGATCCAGAAGGTGGCATTACAGACGGAGCAGGTACAACTTATCAGGAAATAACTGGGGTGGATACACAATTTTTTAATGGTTCGGGAAATGTATCAGACATAAATATTCAATTAAAATTTGAGGGTATCTCTTTGGAAACTCCTGAAGAAAGTTATGGTACCCAAATTACTTTTACAATTGTAGAGGATTAATAATGAAAATAATATTAGTAACAATTTTGCTAACTTGTTTCCAACTTTATGGCTTGAATATTGAAGAAGGAATGACTAAAATATTTACTATTTCTCCCGGAGAAAAATTTTCTGATGTACTCAAAATTACGAATGAAAAAGAAGTTCCGGAAGAGATAAAGTTGTATCAGACAGATTATTCATTTAATCATGAAGGTGGCAAACAATATCCTGAACCGGGCACATTGCCACGCTCAAATGCAAAATTCATTACCTTTAATCCACATCAAGTTATGATTCCACCAGAAACAACCATCGAAATAGATTATACAATTATTTTCCCAGATTCTTTGGAAGATATCCCCTTAACTGGAACTTTTTGGAGTATGCTTATGGTGGAAGGAATAACGCAAGGTTCTATTGAATCAGAGAGCTTTGATCCAGATTCGGAAGAACCGCGTATGAAAATGGGTATAAGTTTTCGCTATGCAATTCAAATGATAACACACATTGAAGAATCTGGAATTAGAGAATTGAATTTTATGGAAACAAAAATAGTTAATGAGGAAGATGGAAAATTTTTGCAAATTGATATAGAAAATACAGGTGAAAGATATTTAAACCCCAGTTTATCTCTGGAAATATACGACAGTAATGGAATGTATATCAAAAAATTAACTGCCAATAGTTCAAGAATTTATCCGCAAACTTCCAAAAGATTTAAAATTGAATTAGAGGGCATAAAATCTGGCAAATATCAAGTGCTTATTGTGGCAGATGCTGGTGGCGATGACATATTTGGGATAAATTATACTTTAGATATTAGAAAATGAAAAAAGTATTTATTTTAATAATTTCTTTTTTTCTTATGCAAAGCATCTTTGCTTTTGATGAGAGAAATATATCGGTAGAATATCTCGGTAAAGAAATTATCGAAATTAAAGAAAACAGAAGAGTACGAGCCTCTTTTAGAATCTCTAATAACAAATATAAAAAAATTAAATTTAGTTCAACTACAAAATTACCAGAAGGTTGGAAACTATTAACTGGAGATCAAGAATTTGATATTGTCGCTCGTGGTGTTGGTGTGAAAATCGTTAGTTTTTATATTCCTTGGGAGACAGCACCCGGAAAATATGAGATTACTTATTTAGTTGAAGCAGAAAGATATAAATATTTACAAGTTGGTGATTTTCAAACTTTTCACATAGAAGTTTTACCCGTTACCAATTTGGAAATTAAGTTAAAAGAAACACCAGATTTTGTGATTAGTGGTGGTGATTATCAAGCTACTTTTTTGGTTACAAATGATAGTAATGCCGAAAATGACATCATTTTTAAGGTAGATAGTAGCAACGATTTACCATTTTTACTCGATATAGAAGAGATGAAATTACAACCTGGTGAATCGGCAAATGTTACTGTAAGAGTGCAAACCGACAAGAAAATCAAGAAAGTATTTAAACATAGATTATTATTTTCTGCCAAAGTAAGAGATGATGAACATTCGGAAGTATCTCAATATTGCTCTGCTGATATAATTCCAAGAATTAGTAGCGTTGCAGATCATTGGCGTAGAATTCCGACTTTTTTTTCCGTTAAATCTATAACTCGTCAGTATGGTTTTGATGAGCCAAAATATTATTTGCTAACAAGCATCATCGGTCAGGGAAATTTAGATAGCAAAGGAAATCATCATATTTCCTACAAATATTTCGGCTACGATTATTTGAATGAGCCCATCACAAAAGAAAAAGATACCTATTATTTGAAATATTCTACTACCAATCTTAAATTAAAAATTTGTGATTTTAGTTGGCGAATATCAGAGTTATTGGGATATTATAGTGGTCGAGGATTGGAAGCACAATACAGCTTCAATAAATTCAAATTTGGCGGAAGCTATCAACAAAGTAAATGGTTTGAGAATGTTGATAGATATCGAGCATTTGTTGATTATCGCCTTAATAATCGCTTTCTGTTTGGCGCTCGAGTATTAGCAAAAAATGAGGAGAATATTTACAATGATAAACTTCTTAGTTTATCAAGTGAAATTGAACCATTTGTTGGAAGTTCTTTTGGTTTTGAATATGCCACCCAACAAACCAGTGAAATCAATCATGCTCTTTTTGCCAATACAAAAGGAAAATACAAATGGCTCTCTTATTCGTTAGATTATGTCCATTCTCCACCAGATTTTAATGGAAATTCCCAATACTTTAACCAAAATTATTTTTCTGCTGACCTAAAATTACCACTCAGCACTAATACAGAATTTAATTCTATGTTGCATTATCGAAAAAGAAATTTAGATCTGGATTCAACTCTAACTACAGCACCTTTAGAAAAGCGTATCAACAGCAGCATTGATTATAATTTTCAAAATAAATCAAAATTATCATTTGGATACAGTATCAATGAATATAAAGATCTATTTGAAAATCCAGATTTTAATTTTATTGAAAAATATATTAGGTTGTATCTCGGGCAAAATTTTAAAGATGTCGATTTTGCGGTATCATTGGAAGTGGGGAAAAAAACCGATTATACAAAGGTGGAGAGAAGTCAGAATTCCCAATTTGCACGCTACGATTTTTCAATAAATTATGAACCAAATGACGCCATCTCTTTTGATGCCTATTTTCTTTATGATAAAGATAACTTTTTTGAAGAAATGTCGGTTTGGAAATGGGATTATGAAACATACTGGGATTCTTTATCAAACGGGTTTATAACCGATTCAACTTATGTTTTTGATTATGATGAACAAATTGGTATTCAAGATGAAGATTTGTTAATTGGATTGTCTGGTAAATTCGAATTGGCAGATAAAACATTTTTTAGTGTCTCCTATAAAAAGAGATTTAGATATGATATATTTGAACTTCAATGGGAGCATTCTTTACCAAATATGAGCAGATTTTCAATTACGGGACGATATTCACCTTATATCGAAAACCAGGATATTATGACTCTAATGGCGGAATATAGCATTCCTTTGGGTGTTCCTATCAACAAAAAGAAAACAGTTGGAATGGTTAAGGGGTTAGTTTATGAAAAAGCCACGAAAACGCCTATTCCAAACGCAATTATTAATATAAATGGTTTATCTTCTGTTTCAAATTCAAAAGGGATTTTCCTGTTTAAATCTGTGAAACCTGGTGACTACGATATTAATGTAAAAACTTCTGAAATCAGACCCAATCTGATGACATTGACGGATCGCAATATAAGAGTTTATGGTGGCAAAAAGACTTGGGTCGATCTTGGCATCACTGAAGCGGCAAGTGTTACTGGTAATGTCGTTGTGTATGATTTCAAAAATGGCAATCATCA
This sequence comes from Candidatus Cloacimonadota bacterium, assembly GCA_014382495.1. Lineage (GTDB taxonomy): Bacteria > Cloacimonadota > Cloacimonadia > JGIOTU-2 > JGIOTU-2 > JACNJR01. Next base: position 18,608 of record JACNJR010000025.1, read on the forward strand.
GATAAATGGCGACCAAACAGATGAAATTGTTAAATCTTATGGAATTGCTGGAATTGTTTTGGAAATGATAAACGAAGATGGAACCACGAAACGAACAATTTCCAACGGTAATGGGCGATATGAATTTCATGATCTTTTGGATGGAGTTTGGACCCTAAAACTATACGATTATAATTTGCCAGAATATCACTATTTTGAAAATGAAACATTTGATTTCAAATTAAAATCTGGGCAAAAGAAAGAAATTGAAATTAAAATTCTTCCCAAAAAACGCAAAATAAAAATAATTGAAGATGGCGGAATAATCATTGAAGAGAGCGATTAAAACTTGCATTCTTCTCATTTTTTGTGTTGCCATAAACCTGAATGCTCAATCTGAAGTTGAACAAAAATACGACATTCTTTTCAAAAATGCAAAAACGGCACTTGCGGAAAATAGACAAAAAGAGGCACAACTTTATTTAGAAGTTCTCACTTCAAACTATCCAAATTCGCCAAGAAATAATGATGCCATTCTTCTTTTGGAAAACATTTACATTCATAGTGGACAGGACTCGCTCTTCCTCTCAATTTACGAGTTATATTCTAAAGAAAAGTCGCCAGAACAGACATTTTGGTTAGGTCAATCATATTATAATCTTGCGAATTATGAGAAGGCAAAGACTGTATTCATCTCGCTTTATAATGAGCAGGAGTATCTTCTTCGTGCCAAAGCAATGATGGCTCTTATTGCGGTCTCTGAGCAGGGATATGAGGCGGGCTTGCAGAAATTTCTCGAGTTGAAAGAGAACCACATAGATGAAGAATCATATTACGATTTTGTGCTGCTATCAATAGCGCGGCTGTATAATCTATCGAGCAATTTTGATGCAGCTGTATCTTTTTATGAATCTTATCTGTTAATGCAAAATGGTGATGTATCAGATGAAATAATTTACGAAGTTGCCAACTTGGAGATAGATTTGCGGAAAGAAGAAGAATTATTTCAAATTTCTTGGAAACACTTTTCCGATTTATGGCAAGAAAAACCGTTTATGTTGTTGGATATAAAATTCAAGCAGACCCAAATATTAGACCAAAAATTAAAAGAGACACAATTTACAGACGAGTCACAAAGAATAGAAGAGTATACAAAGAAAAGAGCATATAAAAAACAGATTTATGAGACGATATTGGAGTTTATTATAGAAAATCCAGATTCACCACAACTTGCAACTCTATACTTTAATTTGGCAGAACTAAGCGTTGAGATAGATGAGGAAAATCCGGAACAGACATTAGAATATTATCAGAAAGTATTTGAACACAATCCTGATTTTTCAAAGCGAGATGCGGTTCTATACAATATCGGCTATTACGGTTTTGATGCAGAACTGAATAGACGCGATGAAGCGAGGTATGAAAATATAGATTTAGCATTGCATTGGCCGGACTCGCTTAGATTATTGGAAGAGAATCTAAAAACCGCAATTGACGCATATACTGAATTGTATAAATCATTTCCTGAGTCAGATTATAATACAGAAGCAATTTGCAGGTTGGGAACAATATATTTCACGATTGCTCTTGATGCGCATAACCCGCAGAAATTTTATGCAAAGGCGATAGAATATTTTGATATTGTGGCAAAGAAACGCGGCGAACCGCTTCAGTATTTTGGACTTTTTCAAAGGGCATGGTCATACTTTGCAAGCGGTCAGTTTGAATTGGCTATAGAGGATTTCACAAGAGTTTTGAGCATTATTCATAAGGGTACATCAAAAAGGCACAGGGTCTTCTTTCTTGCTGATGCAATTGAAAATATGGCATACAGTTTGATAGAATATGATGAGGATTTTGATATGGTCTCGCTTGCAGCAGAAAAGGCAAAGGAGCTCTTTATTTACTATCTGGACGAAGATTATAGCAGAAATCTTTTTCAGAAAGCAATAAATCTAAAACTAAAATACTCCGCTCCAATGCAAGCCATAGACCTTTACAATGCTTATATTGATCTGTATCCAACAAGTAAAGTGTGTCCAACATTTATTGATTCTATTATGAATATCTACAAAAGAAATTCTTCAAGAACAAGAGATTATGCGCCAGCCGGAAATCTCATTATACAAGAGATGGAACGACTTGTAAAAGATTATCGGGCAGATTCTAAATGGTTTGTTAAAAACAGGAAAAAGAATATCTCCGACCAACTGAAAGTTATTAGAGAGGCATACATTTTTTTGGAGAAGAAATATTTCAATAATTTTGTGAGAACGGAGAGTGAAGACGCCTATCTCCTCTATAAAGCACTAACTGAAGAGTTTTGCGAATATAATGTTTTTAAGGACAGAGATGGCCTTGAAAAGATGGAGAAAATGCGGGAAAATATTCTTGATATGAGTTTAGAATTAGCCGAAATATCGCAGAATCCTTCGCACTATTTTGAGGCGCAGAAAAATTTTGACGACTTTAATTTTCTCTATCCTGAAAATGAGAATTTTTTTGAATATGAAGAGAACATCTTCTACTGTTACGAAAGAATTTTTGATATTTTGAAACCCGCAAGTAATAAAAAAAATTATGAGGATGCAACTTGGGACATGAACTTAAATAGCGATGAACTTGATATGATGTATATCATCGCAACTTATAATTATGAAGATGTTCTCTATTTTCCGGATAATCCAAGACCAGGCAAAGATGACGAATTGAGAAGAATCGTGTATAAAAGAGCAGAATTGAGATATGGGCGAGAAGAGTTCGGGTATGCATTTGAGGATTATCAACAATTGCTAAATTATGAGATAGCCGATGAATTAAAAAAACATTGTAATTCTACATTGGCAAAAATTTGCCAGATGGAAGGAGATTTTTCGCAGGCAGGAACATATTATAAAGAGGCGAGCAGATATGCTTCTAAACAGGAAAAAGCCAGTTTTCATAACAATGTTCTCGCTTGCATAAAACTTAGTGCTGAACGCTTATATGAATATGAAGAATATACAGGTGCTGCCTTAGAATATCTGAGATTGGCGGAAGAGGTCGAAGAGGAGAAAAAAATTGCTGTAATTATAAAAGCGATAGATGCATACAGAGAAGGAGAAGAATTTCAAAAAGCAATTGATCTATCTCTGAAAATTATATCAAAAACAGAAGAGAAGAGTGTAATTCTTGCGGTGCTTCAAAATGCTTGGGAAATTTCGGACAGTCTCAACGACTGGATACAGAGCGAAAATTTGCGAAATCAGTTTATTGACAAATTCAAAAATTCCAATGAGGCGTATAAGGTTAGACGACAGATTATTGGATTTTATGAAGGCGAACAATTCAAAAACAGATTAAAAGCGGCTGAAATGTATCTGCAATTGCACGCAGACGCAGATGAAATTGATATTGGCACAGATACAAAAGAGGCAATTTATGGCTCGGCAATTAAAATTTATGAACAACTTAAGATGGAAGATAAGCTAATTGAATTGATACAAAATTTTGCGAAATTATATCCTGACCACTCTTCTACAGAGGATATGTTGAGTTTGGTGGCAAAAATCTACATTGAAAGAAAAGATGTTGATGCAATGCTGAACTTTGTTCAGACCTATCCAGAACGGTCACAAGTTGAACTCTTGCTAAAAAGTGTTGCAATTATTTATAATGAAAACAATGATATTGAAGCGATGTTGGAATTTGAGAAGAAATATCCAGACCATCCGTCTTCCATTGAATTACTAAAGAGTATTGCTGCTATTTATCAAAAAAATGATGAAGCAGAAAAATATGAAGAGATGGCAAGATATATTTATAGAAAAAATCCAGAGATTGACCTGCTCTCCAAAATTGTTGCAAATAAACTAAAAGAACTTATGAACGACATTGACACACTTTTTATCTCAAAACAGTATAATTTGATGGACGAACAGATTGCGAAATTCAAAAATGTTGACGAAAAATATAAGGAAGATGGTTTGCAGCTTTCACTTGAATCAATTTATGCAAGATTTCAGTTCTATACGAATTTTTCAGAAAAGATTCAATATGCGCAAGAGGATTTCTTAAACAAGACGCCACAAGAACACCTCAAAATTAACGCTCGGACTAAATGGAAATCACATTTATTTGGGAAGAAGAAGAGAATTCAGACATTGATTGGAAGATGTAATGAAATTGATAAAGAGTTGATAGGTTTGCTTAAGGAAGGCGCCAAATACGGCTTGAAAAAGAGCGATATGACACACACCCTATATCTTGTTGCAAAGGTTTACGATTATGCACACGAGATTGTAGTAATTCAAGTTCAGGAGTTTATAGACATTTCTGACCAATTGAACAACGCGAAGATGCAGAAAAAACCAGTTTATCAGAAAAAAACCAAGCGATTAATAAAAAAAAGGGGGAATGAAGATGCTCGTGAACTTAAGAAAAAGGGAGCAAGTTATTATGAGTATCTTCTAGAAAATTTCTATGACAATCGAAATTATTCAGATGAATGGACAGAAATTGCACTGAGCCGTTTAATCGAGTGGGGAGTCCGAAGTCCAAAGATTTATGTGGATATTTATGCAGATTCAACTTGGCAAATCAATAATATGAAAATTGAAGATTATGCGATTGCGAAGGATTCAGCGCACATCTGGGACTCTGTTAAGATTTCATCGCAAGCGCCCATTCTTGATTCTGCACCTGTAATTGAAGTTACCACAAAATGGGAGACCTATCTTTACAATGACCTTTTATCTGAAATTATACCAGAACTGCTTACAATTGAATATGTCGCAACCACATCACATTCAGTTATTTTGAACGGCGAATTAATAGAAGAAAATCCCATAATAAGAGACACGCTTGCAATTCTTGAAAGGGATATTTATAACTATTCATTGAGTATAACAAAAAATCTTCAGCGCGGCATCAATGAGATTGTTTTCAAAATTGATAGAGATTCGACATCTCAGGACACAAGTTATTTTGCCGCACATTTCAAGCTTCAATATGATAAACAGGATTTAGAATTTGCCAGAGCAACAGAACAAAGGACATTGGTTTCTGATTCTACCTGGTTTTGCAAAAAAGGAGATGTGGTTGTTGATTCGATGCAAATTCCTGATTCTACTTGGACATTTGCAGGAGATGCCAATTTCTCATTCTTTAAATCTCAGATTGATGGAATGGAAGAGAGCGAAGCATTTGGAATTTGGCACTCCGAAATTGATACAAGCCAAGCCGAAACAACTTATTTCCTGAAAAACATAACTATTGAAACTGATGTGATTGACGCTACAGCCAGATTCGTTGGGCAGAAGACGATTTCTATGTGGGTGAACGGAAGAGAGCTCATTGATTCGCAAGAGATGGTTGTAGATAATATTCTGATGAAGGTGCAATCTCAAGAAATTTCTGTGAATGAGTTTCGCAAAGGGATAAATTCTATTCTCATAAAAGTTGATGGAGATATAAAATATAAGGGCCTTATCTTTGAGATGAATTATACCATTCAGAGAGAAGCAGAACATTCCCACAAAGAGACAAAAACAGAAAACAGAGAAATTTAATCAGATGAATATCAGAAAAATCTTGACAAAAAGAATTATGAAAAAATATAAAAGATTTATGAAAAATTTTCTTTTGTTTTTGCTATTTTCAGGACTGATTACGCCAACCTTCATTCAGCCCCAAACTGCAAATATCAGCGGATACCAGAACATCAAAAAAATCAGGGGGGAAGATGAAAATGTAAAGGTTGATGTAAGAAAGCCAGATAATGCCGCAATTATGAAAAGAACATCGACAAAAGAAAAATTTGACATAAAAATAAATGTGTTTGAAAAATTGAAAAAATCAAATAAACTGTTATATTAGGAGGAACAGAATGAAAAAAAATTGGTTGAGGTTAATCATAATTTTAATGATTATTGTCAGCATCAGCACACTTTTTGCCAAGGAGGGAGCGGCAGCTGAAACATATAAAAGCAAATCTTTTTTTGCAATGCTTTATGATATGTATTTCAGCGGTGGACCATTTATGTATGTTCTTACATTTCTGCTTGCCTGCATGCTTATAATGGCAATTCTAAAGCATTTACAATTAACCGTAAAGGAGAAGTTGGATGCAAAAAGCTTTTATCTAAAATTAAAAGGTTATATCCAAAACCAGCAATATAAGGAAGCAGAAAATATCTGTTCTCAATTTAAGGATACGACAATGGGTTTTATTTTCTGGAACGGCTTTGTTGCGTTTAATGATGCTTTAGAATCAGGCAAAAGAGGAGCGGATTTAACGAGTGCTCTTAATAATGGCTTTGATGAAGCAAGTCTTCAGAGAACTCCGCACCTGTCCGCCGGCATTTTCTGGTTGGAGATAATTGGTCAGGTAGCGGTTCTTTTAGGACTTTTGGGAACAATTTTTGGTCTAGTTGAATCCTTTGATGCTGTGGCAAATGCACCAGAAGCGATGAAAAGCGTAATGCTTTCTAACGGTATTGCAAAAGCGATGGGAACCACTGCATTTGGTCTTATTATTGCTATTCCAACACTGTTTATTAGAGGTGGATTGCAGAATAAAGCGGACAAAATAACCGCCTATACAGATGAATACAGCGTGAAAGCCATCAATCAGATTACATATTCATTAAAGGATTAAAAATATGGCTATAGCCCCCTCTCGCCGCAGCAGAATTACTAAACAAGATCCGCGCGAGCCCAATCTCATTCCCATAATGAACCTGTTCATTGTTGTCATTCCAATGCTGATGACAATGATGGTTGCTGTTCATCTTTCAATGTTGGAAATAACCCTTTCCACAGGCAGCGGAGGAGGTGGACAGACAGAGGAAAAAGAGGCGCCGCCAAAAGAGATAACACTTGGACTTTTCACAGATAAGTTTGAACTAAAAGTAGAAGGAACCAAAGATGTTATTCAAATTCCTATAGACAAGAAGGAATATCCACAATATAATTATGTTAAATTGGATGAATCCATTGCTGAACTCAAAAGAGAAAATGAGAGACAGAATGCAATTAAAATCGTTCCAGATCCTAAAGTAAAATTTGATACATTGTTACGAACAATAGACATTTGCAAAGATAATGGTTTTCCAGATATCATTTATTCGCCGCCAGTAACGAAGCATTATCGGGTAAAATAATAGGAGAGTTATGATTAGAAGAACCAATGTGTCGGTAAACAGAGGGCGAGGCGGACCATTCAAAAGGAATCCAGAAAAGAGAAAGATGAAAGAGCTCAACATAACTTCTCTAATAGATATTCTTACTATTTTGCTCGTTTTTATGATTAAAAATGTGTCTATGGATGCTACCTCTCGAATGATTCCACAAGGGATGGAGATGCCAACTACAATCACCAGAGAGAAGCTCGTTGAGAGCGGTCAGGCCGTAGTTGTTAAAATATATCCCAATAAAATACTTTATGGTAGAGAGAATATTATGGTGGGCACGCTAAAAGAATTTGTAAAGGATGAAGAGATTCGGAATACACTTGTAAACTATTTAAAGATGGAGGCAGATCAAATTAGCAAGACAGTAAATTCCGAAGGGGCAAACAATATTCCCTGTCTTCTAATTCAGGCAGACAAAACGCTGGATTGCAAATACATAAGTTATTTTATTAGAACAAGTGCAAGAGTCGGATTTGCGAATATCTATTTTTCCACGATTCATAGCGAAAATAAAGAGGAAGTCCTTAATTTATAATCAGAGAATTTATGGCAGAAAAAATACTGACACTAACCCTGAAATATAAAGGTAGAGACCTTCAGAAATATCCCTCACGATTTCAATATGACTTTGGAAATAAAGTTATTATTGGGAGCGACAAAAATCTTCAGTGGCAAATTTTAGATGAAACATTTCCAAAGAGACATAATTTTGTTATTAAAAAAGGGAATAGTTTCATAATGAATCTGACAAAAGGGATGAAACTAATCGTAAAAAAAGATGGAAGAAATCTGGATGAGAATGAACTGCGAAATAAAAATCTACTTTCAGAAAATGAGTTGAAACTTGACGAAGACACAGAAGGCATCGTTACTTTTGGTCAGGAGTGGGCGATTGAATATGCTTTTGAGATATCGCACAAATATATTCCCACACAAGAAGAGGTTGCAATTGTAAAGCAATTTACCAAAAAGCTACCTCTAACTTCTGAGCAAAAAGTCAACAAGATGTTTCTTCTTATTGGGCTGTTTTTTGCGGTATTGGCAATGTATATTGCAAAAAAAACCTATGTGCCGCCACCAACAATTGATTTCAGAGAGCAATTCAAAATAGCAGAAATTGCCACAAGAATTTCTCCAGAAATTATTCCTGAAAAGGAAATTTCTGTTGAAAAGAGAGAGGTCGAGCCAGCGTTTGATGTTACAAGAAGGATGGCAAGAACCGCAGAACAGGCGCGTCAGACATTAGCCCAAGCCCAGCAGATGGCAGCAGCAGATTTTGAACGAGAATTTGGCTTAGATTTCCAAAATGATTTTACGGATGAAGATATTAGCAAACAAATTTTAGAGATAACACAAGCGTCCGAGATTTTTGCTGCCACACCAGGCGGAGATCTTACCGGGAGCGGAGGTGGAGGCGGAGGTTCAGGTCCCGGAAAGGGAAAAGGTTCAGGCAGTGGTTCGGCTCTTGATATTGCTGGATCTGGCGGAACAGATATTTCAGGCGGTGGAGATTTGGGAGGTATTGGTGATTTGGGAGATTTAGACGATTTGGGAGATTTAAGCAGCTTGGAAGGACTAGATTTAGGAGCAGGCACAGGATTAGAAGAGGTTGACCTAGCAAGCATCGGTGGAGAAATAGGCGACATTCAGATAACAGAAGTTAAAACTAAGGCACAATTTGAAAAGGTTAAAAAGAAATTCGTCGGACTAAAAGCAGTAAAAGAGGGAACAATAGAATTAGTCGGCACCGCTGCTGCCGGGAAAACAGGCGAAGCAAATATACAACAAATCGTCAATACATACAAACCGCAACTGACAAAGATTTACAAAAGCGAAAGTATGATGATGGATATCTATGGAACAATTACCTTCTATATAATTATCGAAACCAATGGCAGCATTGTTGCTGTAGATTACAAAATTGCTGACGGAAGCTATTTTACTAATTCTTTTATGAAAAAAGCATGCGAAACAATTAAAAGATGGAAAAATTTCAAGACAACACAACCAATTCAATATGAATTCCGAATGACATTCTATAAACAGTAATTCTAAACGGTAAAAGTTCAGCCCCTCTTTTGTGAAGGGCTTTTTTATTTGGAATTTTATCTATTTAGTTTATTCTATATATCCAAATTTTTAACATAAAAAAACATCTCATCCAAGGTCTGAAATTTCTCAAACAGCTCAAGTTCATGAATTTTCAAATATTCTGCCAAAAACTTTGCCTGAGTACTTTTGACGCAACATTCTATTCTTTCAAAAGTGATAAATAAACCTTTCATTTTATATAATTTGTCCGCATCAATAAATATATTTGGCACACTAAGACAATTCCACTTTGAACCTAAAGCAAAAAATACTTTTGACTGGATTAAAAGAGATATATAATTTTAGTTAAGAAATACCACTTGAAAAATTAAACGAACTTATCAAAGAGAGAAATTAAAAATTAAAAATTAAAAATTAAAAATAAGTTTTTTCTTTGTGTCTTTGTGGCTAATCTTATGTTTGAAATGCGAAAACAATTCGCCAACTGGCGGACAACCACACGCCAATTTTTTCAGCTCTGATTTATCAGAGGTTTCTTCGATTTAGCG
>JACNJR010000045.1 GCA_014382495.1 Candidatus Cloacimonadota bacterium
TCTACAGTTCAAAAAATATTCAAAAACATAATGAGAATGATTTTGAATAAAATTTAAAAATCATATCCAATTGAAAAATTAACAAATTTATCTTCTTCGCTCTCTTCATAAAATAATTTTACTGGTCCAAAAATTGTAGACATTTCAAAACCAATTCTATATCCTAAATTATTCATTTCATCAAAAATATCCTTAAAATTTTCCCAATTTTCGATTTTCCCAAATTCTCCAATTCCAGTTTTTGCAATCAAAAAAAGTTCTTTTCGCGGATCGGTTCGGCTAAATTTTTTCAATAAAATTCTCATCCCAAAAGATGTATAAAAAATATCTTCTCTTTCAATTTTATTGTTATGAAATCCAAAAAAAGTGTTGTCTGGACATTTCTTTATTTGATGCATAAATGGAATTTTTTCATTTTCTTTTGGGCTATTTATTATTAGATTAATATTATTTGACAAAGTAAAATTTTTAAAAATCGTAATAAATCCAGAATTTTCAAAATAAGATTTTTGGAATTCGAAATCTGAACCAAATTCTTCTTCAAAACTTGTAAACGAAAAAACCATTTTCATCCCGTCATTTGGATACGGAAATTTATCTAAATTATCAGAAACCACTTTAATTCCAAAACCCGATGCTTTCTGGTTATCCGTCAAGTTTGTCATTCTTAAATCATAAACAAAAGTGAACAGTCCCAATCGCTCAACATCAAAAAAACCTGTTTGAAACAAAAAATTCCAATCTCTATCTTCACCAGTTTCATCTAAAATATTTTCTCGCAAAAAGAAATCAATGGAATTATTCCAATTCAACTTCCAAATTTTATCAATAGTTAACTTCGTTCCGAACTTTCTCTCTTCGCCAAAACGCAAATATCCATTCACCGAAAGTCCAAGTCCAAAAATATTTTCGTGCCCGACCAAAAGAAGTGCTGATGCTGATTCTTCTGTATTGTAATTTGCTCCAAATTCAATAATTCCAAACGGTTTTTCCTTCACAATAAAATCCAAATTCACATTTTTCGAAGCTGTTTTTTTCGCTTCAAATTTTACTAAATCGAAATAATTTGTGCTATAAATTTTCTCAATATCTTTCTGAATTTTTTTGATATTGAAAATATCTCCCACTTTTGTTGCGACCTCTCGCAATATGATAAAATCCTTTGTTAAATTATTTCCTGACACAGAAATTTTTTCAATCTTTCCCCTATTTATGTGCATAAATGTTGTGTCATTCTGCGAATAAATAGAATCAACAAAAGCCAAAATATAACCGTCCTCAATATATTTCTGTTCAATTGCTTTTTCTGATTTTATCTCACTATTTTTCGTTTGAGTTAAATTAGATTTTGATTTTGCAAGTAAAAATAATTTCGCTTTTTTCTTCTCGACTTCATCTTCACCAATTTGAATTATTTCAGTTAATTTTTGGAATTTTGTATTTGAGATATTTTCTAATTGTGGACAAAAAATAATATCTGCCTGATTTAGTTCATCCTCAATTTTGGAAAACATCATAATATTGATAACTTGATCTGCAATAACCAAAGGGGATTCTAAATCTGTTTTCGAATGTAAAAAATTTGTTGTGTTTGATGCAAAAATAATATCAGTTCCAAATTTTTTCATCTCAGAAATCGGTAGATTGTTTGTTATTCCGCCATCAATAAATAACGAGGAATCAATCTCTACGGGCGGAAAGAGAAATGGAACTGACAAACTTGCCTGGATTATTTGAACAAGATTTCCTGAAGTAAATATTCTATTTTCTCCATTCGAGATATTTGTCGTTGAGATAAAGAGTGGAATTTTTAATTTCAAAAAATCGTTATTGCAAATGTAACTTGCTCTTGTTAAGTGATTTGCAAGATTTGTAATTAATGTTTGTGGGTTGGAAATTGCTTCTGGCAATTGTAATTTGGAATTTTCAAATCTTACTTTTAGGATATTTTTTTCTTCCGCTTTGCGAGTATAAAAATAATAATTTTGGCGAGTTTGAGGTTGCGAAAATATCTCGTTCCAATCCATACTCAAAATAATTTCCTCAATCTCATAAGAATCATATCCAGACGCATACAAGGCAGCAATAAGCGCACCAAAACTCGTTCCACCAATATAATCAATCGGAATTTGATATTTCTCTAATGCGCGCAAAATACCGATATGAGCAACTCCTCTCGCACCGCCTCCACTCAAAACAAGTCCAATTGATCTTCTCTCTTCAGGATTAATTTCCGCATCCGATGCAAACAGAATATTCGCTGATAAATAGAAAATCAAAAAAAATATTATTCTCTTTTTCATTATGATTAGTTCAAAATTTGTAATTAAATTTGTCAATTTTATCTGAAAATTTTTTATTTATTGACAATAATTATTCTCATTTTTTTTTATGCAAAAAGTATTTTTTGGTTTTTTCTAAAATAATTTAAGGAGCAGCTGTGGACTTATACAAGAAGTGTAAAAATTTTACTCAAGCAAGAGAGCTCGAAGCGATGGGATTTTATCCATATTTTCGAGTAATTAGTTCCGAGCAAGATACGGAAGTAATTGTGAATGGCAAGAAAACTTTGATGCTCGGGTCGAACAGCTATCTCGGTTTGACAAATCATCCAAAAGTAAAAGAAGCATCGATTAATGCCATCAAAAAATATGGAACTGGTTGTGCGGGTTCTCGTTTTTTAAATGGAACTTTGGATATTCATATTGAACTTGAAGAGAAATTAGCAAATCTCGTTGGAATGGATTCTGCACTTGCTTATTCAACTGGATTTCTGGCAAACTTGGGCGCACTTAGCACGATTGTTGGGCGTGGAGAATATTTTCTAACTGACAAACTCGACCACGCAAGTATCATCGATGGCTGTCGGCTTTCTTTTGGAAAAATGCTCCGCTTCAATCATAATGATATGGACGATTTGGAACGACAATTGAAGACTGTTCAAGATAAAGCAAAACTGATTGTGGTTGATGGAATTTTTAGTATGGAAGGCGATATTGTGAATCTTCCAGAAATTTGCAAATTAGCAGAAAAATATAGCGCACAAATTATGGTTGATGATGCACATTCAATTGGTGTGCTTGGAAAGGATGGTTCCGGCACTTCTAACCATTTTGGATTGACTGATAAAGTCGACATCATAATGGGAACTTTCAGCAAGTCATTGGCATCGATTGGCGGATTTATTGCTGGAAACGAATCTATTATGCATTATTTGAAACACTTTTCGCGTCCACTCATTTTCAGTGCAAGCTTGCCTCCCGCTTCTGCTGGTTCGGTAATTGCTGCAATCAAAATAATGAAAAACGAGCCAGAACGAATCGACAGATTGTGGCAAATTACACACAAAATGCAGGATGGTTTCAAAAATATTGGATATGATATTGGAGTAAGTAACACGCCAATTATCCCACTTCATGTTGGCGAAATGATGACTGCTTTTAAGATGTGGAAAATGCTTGCCAATGAAGGGATATTTATCAATCCGGTAATTCCACCCGCCGTTCCGCAAAATGACTGCTTGATTCGAACAAGTTTTATGGCAACTCATACTGATAAACAGCTTGAGTTTGCATTAGATAAATTTAAAAAAGTCGGAAAAAAATTGGGAATAATATAAAAATTTGTAATACTACTTAACAAATGAAGGCGACAAAATTTATTGTCGCCTTTTGATATTTTACTCCAAATTTTACAACTATTTTACCGCTTTTACATAATAAAATTTTTTTGTTCCAGAAATTCCTGAAATCGGTTCACTCCAATTTGTGCCAGTTATTCCGGCTTCTTCAAGTTGCCAAGTTTCAGCAGATGCATACGGATCTGTTGATGAATAGATGCTATATGAAGTCGCTCCAACTGCTTCATTCCAAACAATTCTAATACTATCATTTTGAGTAGAAATCGTTACATTTTCGGGTGGAAGAATTGGCGTCTCCTCAATTGGCCCAAGATAATATCCGACATAAAATCCATAACTGCCGCTACTTGCTTCATCATTGGAAATTCCATTAATTGAACTTGCTGTTATTTTGTAATTTGAAGAAGCAGGCGATTCTGTCTCATTTGGATTACCTCCGATAAATCCGGACTGGCGCAATTGATAATTGTCGCTTGAAGATTGAGCGAATACTGAAATAGAACAGCAAAGTAGTAATATACCTGTTGAAATTAGTTTATTTATCATTATCATTTTTCCTCCAAATTATTCACCTATGACTACATTACCATCACAAGCAAGAATTCTGACTGCTTTGGAAACAGTGATCGTTTCCGGTGATGAACCGGTTTTTATGCAGATAGTATTTCCGGCGGCGGCTGCTGTAACGGCTTCCGATAAAGTATTGTAAGGGTTACTAAAACTGCCGTTTTCAACTTCCTCAGACGAAAAATCTACCCAAACTATTCCGCTGGCTTCATCAATAATTTTTTCACAAAAATCATATAAATCAATGTGGTGACATTGACAACCGGCAGCACTACTAACATCATATTCCTGAGAGTTGTCTCGTGCGTCGGCTACCCATGAGCCTCCCATTGAATTATAGAAATTCTGCAAGAACTCCTCCCATTCGGTATCATTGGGAAACTGAATAGTACCTCCATTATAATTGGCATTAAAATCTCCACTGGCTTCCGGAAAATAGATAGCCAAACCATGACTGCCCGGCCAGGTAGTTCCGTGTTCTTCCGCAGTTACAGCGGTTTTCACAGCACGCATCACAGCGTAAGCCTGAGCCGCACAAATACCCATATCACTATTCCAATCATTTCGTAGAGTCTGAACAAATGAATTTGTCTTCTCTACCAATGATGCAACTGAATTAAGGTTAATGGCAGATAGTATCTCACTGTTTCCAAAAGATTGATAATATCGTGTAACAATTGTGGAACCGAGAGAAGTAGCATTCATGGCAGAATTAGCTTTCAGATCAGGCAGTATCGTATCATAAGGCCAGCCATCATTAGGTTCCGTTTTTTCAGAGCCGACCATAACATTTGCATGCTGTCTTATCTCATAGGCGACCTCTATCATTCCCATCAAACAAGCATCAAAACCGACCAGATTCGGCTCCTGCCAATTGGTTTCTATCGTGTTCAGAGCATTGCGCAGTTCTGCCATAAACAGATAATCACCAGTGTCATCTCCGCAGACCGCTTTGAATATCAAAGAATCTTCACGAGTTTTTTTATTCCAGCCCGAACCATGATCCCAGAGTATTAAAGCATATCGATCTGCCGGATAATTCCCCATTCCCCACTGTGCGAAATCTATCAAGGTCTGTGGATTTCCCATATTCACTTCACCGATACTTTCACCCCAGAGGGTGTCTGGAACATCGCCGGTATTGATTATCCCTCGCCGCGCATCAGTCCAATCATCGTAACTGTTACTGTGGCCGATGTTGCGATCAAATAAGGTTATGATATTCACATCATTGTCAGATCCTGCGGATGACATCTCTAGAAAGTCGTCAATGCCGGCGGCTTCCAAATTGTTGTCTGCAGCCA
>JACNJR010000020.1 GCA_014382495.1 Candidatus Cloacimonadota bacterium
TAAACCAAATAATGAAAATTCTACAATTTTTTGTCAAATAAAAAAATATTTGTTTTTATTTTAAATTTTTAATATGTTTTTAACTCACCAATTTTTTCTTCAACGACATGCAAAATGTCTCGTCTCTTAACTGCATTCATCATTTTGTTGTGATCAGAATAAAGTGGTCTGTCTTCTTCGAGATGTTTCACAATTTTTCTAACTGCAGCGTGGGCAACCTTTGTTCCTTTTCCAAATTGGAAATCTCTGAAATCCAACGCTTGTGCGGCGGCGATAAATTCAATCCCCAAAATCCCATAAGCATTATCGAGAATTTGTCTTGTTTTGAGAGCCGTATTCATTCCCATTCCCACAAAATCTTCTTGGTCGGCAGCAGCAGGAATCGATTGGATGGAAGCTGGCGCTGATAAAATTCTCTGCTCGACAATCATCATATCGGCGGTATATTGGCTGAGCATAAGACCGGAAAACATTCCTGCACCTTTTGTGAGAAATGCTGGCAAACCAACGCTAAGAGCGGGATTTAGAAGACGATTAAGTCGTCTTTCCGAGATAACACAAATCATCGTAATTGCTGCTCCGAGCATATCAAGTGGAATCGAAATTGGCGAACTCTGAAAATTCGCTCCGGTAAGAACAATTCCATCATCGGGAAGAAAAACTGGATTGTCGCCAACTCCATTTAATTCGATTTCAATCTGCTCGCGCGTCCAACGAAGTTGGTCTCTGGCAGCACCTATAACCTGTGGAGTTGAACGCATACTATACGCATCTTGAACCCTCACTTTTATCTTTTTCAGAAGGTCAGAACCGGCGATTATTTTTTTGATGTTTTCTGCAGAAATGATGGCTCCGCTAAATCCGCGCAATTTATGAAGTCGAGCATCATATGGTTTCAGATTTGCCATCAATGCTTCGAGAGTCATAGCGGCAGCAATTTCGGCTTGTTTAAAAAATCTTTCTGTTTCGTAAATCTGAATAGCCGCCATTCCAGTAATCAGATTGCTTCCGTTGATTATCGCAAGTCCATCTCTGGCTTGCAGTCCAGGGATTTTGATATTTGCTTTTTCAAAAGCTTTTTTTCCAGATAATCGTTCATCTTTGTAAAATGCTTCACCGTCTCCGAGCATCAGAAGAGCAATCTGGCTCATTGGCGAAAGGTCTCCGCAAGCACCGACGCTACCTTTTTCGCAGACGACTGGCGTTACGCCTTTGTTTAACATTTCGATAAGTGTTTTCGTAATAATCGGTCTGCAGCCAGAATGTCCATTTGCGTGAACATTGATTCTGCTTAGCATCGCAGCTCGAATATGCTCGATTGGGCAAGGTCTACCAATTCCTGCCGAATGATTGTAAATTAGATATTTTTGAAAATCTTTTATTTGCTCTTCGTTCAAAACGATTTCAGAAAATTCTCCAATTCCAGTATTGACGCCGTACATAATTTCTTTTTCATCAATTTTTTTCTCGATGAATGCTCGACATTTTTTTATCTTTTCAAGTGCAGTTGGATGGAGTTTGACTTTCTCGTTTTTTAATGCAACTTTATAAACATCTTCAATTGATAAGCCATTTCCTTTGATTTCGATTGCCATTTTATGCTCCTTTTTCAATTGATTTTTTTAAATGTATTAATTTTGTCAAGAATTGTTTTTTTATCCCCACAAAAATGTAGGAACATTTCCTCTAAAAATTGTAAAATTATTATGACAGAATAGTTTTCTGAAAATTTTGTTTAACTTACTAATTTACCTTCAAACTTTGTGAATTATTTTTTTATCCTACGCTCTTTATCAGAACGTCTATCGATTCCAGAACGCCTATCGATTCCTGAACGCCTATTATTCTTTACATTCATTTGTTTCTCTCGTCGCTTATTTTTTCTTTGCGTGGGTTCTTTTTTGATAAACATTTATTATTCCTTTCCTATTTATAATTTTTGATGTTATATTGTTTGCAGATTTGATGTAATAGAATTTTTTGGTTTCTGTGATTGGAGCTGCCCAGTTCAAACTTCGAACCGAATCTGCTAATGAAAATCCACCAGACGGGTTGTCTGATGAATAGATATTATACCTTATCGCGCCAGAAACCGTATCCCAGCTGATATTTACAGAATCTTGGACAATGCTAAAATTTATGTTTGATGGAATTGAGAGCGAAGCAGATTGTTCAAAATAATATGCTCCCATATCTGCAATTGTTCCGTCCAAATCGTTAAATTCTGAAGATGGATTCCCCGCATCGATGCAGGGAGAATTCCATAAAAGATGAAGACATTCTGAATTGCTTGTATCTACGCTCACAAACGCCGGAGCAATGGACAAATTGCCGGTGCCACTTCCAGAATAATTTTCTAAATTATTGTAATTAATATTTAATGAAGAAGATGATTGCGTTATCGGAATATTCGTGTCCCAAATGATATTATTAAAAAATTCCGCAGTTGTATTTAAAGTTTGTAATCCATTCTCATATCCATAAAATGTATTATTGTAAATATCTGCGCGATTCAAATTTTCAACATAAATTCCGTCTGTTCCTAATGCCCATTTGGACGAACTGTGTTGAACTCTATTGCCTGTCAAGGTCGGGGTTTCGTTAGCGAATAAAGTATCTCCCGAAAAATCATAATAAATTCCATAAGCAAATTCATCAAATTCATTTTTATCTAATGACGCTGACACATATCCGTCTAAGTAAACCCCTTTTCCACTTCTACTTTTTGATGAACTGTGCTGAACTCTATTGCCGGTTAATGTTGGAGTGGACAAATCGCCAGAATCGTTGCCGAATTCCATTCCCGTTTCATAGCCAGAAATAGAGCAACTATCAATATTTGCAGAGACATATCCAGAAGTTCTGATTCCGACATCATCGCCACTTTTCGATATAGTATTCTTCCTTATTATCAGTTTTGAAAATGTTGGTATTATCTCTGTAACCTCTGTTGAATCCAAAACATCAATGCCAGTTCCATATCCAAAAATAGTATCATTGGCAATATCGAGTTCAGGTAAATCTTCAAAATAATAACCACAAATTCCAGCAGTTCCCGTAGTATCAATTACAAAATTATTTGAAAATTCTGGAATAGAATCAGATGCCCACGCGCCTTCGGAATACTGATAATATACACCGTAAGGATATCCATTAATTTCATTTCCCTCCAAATCGGCTGCGACATAACCTTCGATGAAAATTCCTCTGTTGGCAATTCTCTCAGAAGCTGCTGTTACAGATATTATATTATTGATAAGCGTTGGAGTTGAAATTGCATCTGTTTCGTTTTGGATATAAAATCCATTGTCATATTCATAAAATTCATTATCCTCAACTACCGCATTGCCTGAACCAGTTATTGTTAAAGCATAAACTTCTGTTCGTAAGGATGATGCAGTGTCTTTTCTTACATAATTATTTCTGATGATTGGAGCAGATTCATCGTTTTCTCTATTATCAATAAAAATGCCATTTTCAAAATTACAAATTTCGTTATTTTCAATAAGTGGTGAAGATGCTCCTGATATTTTCAATCCATATACTTCACTTCTGGCAGAACTTGGCAATTCGCCTGAAATAAAACAATTTGAAATTGTTGGAGATGCGTCGCTGACGTTTATTCCAGTTGATGTATCATAAATACGACAACTATCAAGTATGCTGTTTGATTGTGCGCTACCGATGAACTCTACGCCATGCCATTCTTCATCATCGCGATTTGCGTTTTCGCTCTGAACAAAAGTAACATTTTTTGCGTTAATATTTCCCTTTATATCGATATTGAACGAGCCGTCTAAAATAATATAGCAGTTATCCTCCACAACCAAAGTGTCATCTTCCGAAACCTCAATGTTTTGTGAAATATTGTATGGAGAATTTTCCAAATCCCAAATTCCAGAAACATAAGTCGAATCAACATCAGTTCCGCCTTCGACAAGATAAACATTGATATAACTCTCTTTTACTTCAACATCCCAATTCCCCCAATTTTTCACCACCCAAAGTTGAACTGTGTAAATTCCTGGCTGATAATATGTCCATTCTGGCTCTTCTTCATAACTGTCCGGCCAATTATCTCCATTGAAATCCCAAACACAAAATTCATAATCGCCTGATGAGTTATTTTCAAATTCAACTGTCAAAGGAACTCTTCCTTCTGTCAGTTCCGCTTCAAAATCTGCAACCAATCCTGAAATAGATTCAAGTTCAAAATCAATCTCTTCCTGTTGGCCTTCTTCAACTTCAACATCTTCACATTTGCTTTCATATGAAGCAGCAAAACAACAAACATTGTAATTTCCTGCTGGCACTTGAAGCGAATAATTTCCATATGAATCTGTAAGAGTATTAAAATCATCCGTCTTCACAATCGCTTCTGCTATCGGCTCACCACTTTCGTTATCTGTGACATTACCTGTAATTATTCCTGGATTTGCAACTGGAGTCACAATGATATTATCAATATTCCATCTGTCAATATTGTAAGAATTTTCACCGTAAGCAACAAATCTAATTCTAAACTTTTGTCCTGCTGCATAATCCGAAATATCAAAATTATATTCCATCCAATTGATGCTAAAATTATTTATGAAAACAAAAATCGTATCAATTCCATCTGAATTGTATACTTCTATATTTAATTTTTCCTGCGTTGCAGAATTATAATTTTTTAAACGCATATAGAATTTTAAATTTATTACATCAAAAAATGTGCCATTCAATAATGGGGAAGTTAGTGAGTAGGAATAATTTGTTTGAGTTGGATTCCAATTGAATTGTGCAGAAGGTTTTGGGCGACCTTCATTTGGATTTATAATCCAATTTCCTTGCGATGGTTGAAAAGTCCATTCGTTTGTATCAAAATCGCCCGATTCCCAATTTTCGACAAAAGGTAATGACAAGCCAGTTTGAGAATATAATTGAAAATCAACCTGAATTTCTTCATTCTGCACAACTACAACAGTTTGAGTAGATTCGTCATAATTTTCAGCAACACAACTTATAATATACTCTCCAGTTAAAACTTGAAAACTGTAATAGCCCATTTCGTCGGTAATTGTCTGAAAACTTTCCAAGGAAATTGTTGCACCTGCAATTGGTGTTTCGGTTAAATCTGTAACTTGTCCATAAATTGTTCCCAAATTTTGGACGACCAAATTTACAGGAATTGAATTTATCTGATTGTAAGGGTCATTGCAAGCAATTGTTATTTCTCCATAAAAATTTCCATTTTCCAAATCTGCAGAATCAAATCCGACAAAAATCCTATCAGATTCATTGAAGTTGCAGCTTCCAGATGTTTCTGAAATTGACAACCATCCATCATCTGATGAAATTGAAATATTATAATCGAGTGTCGTGCCCTCAGAACCATTATTTGAAATCACTAATTCCCGAAAATCTGTTGTATCGGAAGAAAGTGTTTGCGAAAATGATGTGGGAGAATAAGAAATTGTCGGCGCTGCGGCAACCGTAAAAGTAACCGGAAGTGTCATTGGATTGCTATCAGAATCATTGTTTGATATGATAATGTCCGCTTGATGAACGCCGGGTTGGAGTCCGTAGGAACTTATGGATAGAGTTATTATATCGGTTTCGCCTTCAGAACATTCGCCTTCGGTGGGAGATAAAATTAACCAGCTATTTGTCAACAACATCGTGCCTGAAATTTCGTGAGGAGTTCCGCCATAAACATCGCCATTTAGAATCCATTCTAAACTTATATCGCTAAAAAATAATGAATCTATTGAAACATTCACGGTTGCAGTTGCACTTTCGCCATCGTGAATTACGCCCCAACCTTGATTGTCGGTGCCAGACCAAAGTATAGTTAATTCGTCACCGGTGCTTTCTTCAACTTCCAAATCTCCACCAGAACCTCCGACGAAATCAGTAATTTCATTTATTGTTATTCCATTTGGAAATGTTAATTTTGCCTTTTCAATCCACTCCAGATCGGTACTATTATTTGTTATCGTAAATATCATATCGAAAGTTGTATTCGGTTGAAATTCATCAAGATTACATTCGAATGTGGAGCCGGAAATATCTCGTCCAGAAAGTGAAGTTGAAATCTCGTATGTAAGGATGGAATTTGTTTCTCCATTATTCGTTATCATCAAAGAATTTGAAATTGTCTCATTTATATTTGCTGAAAGTGAAAAAGAATCTGGTATACATTCGATGTTTGGTTCGAGAGTCAATACATTCATCGTTGCAACAAGTGTGTCTGGAGAATTGGGATCGTTAGAATCAATTACAACATCTGCGAAATAGGTTCCGTTTAAAATGCCAGTTGCGTCAAAAGTTGCAACTATATTATCTGCTGGATAACCTGCTCCGATAGCACCTTCATTCGGTTCTATGCTTAACCAGTTACAAGGTGTACTTGACCAACTTGGTCCAGAAATTTCATCGATCAGTAGAAAATATTTATAAACACTTGTATATTTTATTCCGATATAAATTTCCTCGCCAACAAAATTATTTAGTCCTTCGCTAAATTGTCGCCAATTAGAATCTGAGGTAGTTATCGAAGAACCAATTTGTGTGAGCATCGCAGTTTCTGGGTCATTCGTATCTAACGCATATACCTCGAAACTTTCTCCATAATTATACATATCTCTATACCAGAACTCAAATTTATCACCAATTTCAACAGAAACCAACGGAGTAATTAGCCATTGTGTATAGTCCGATGCGTAACTGTAAGAATTAAATCCAAAACAATATTCATCGCCTTGATTGTGCGAACCGTTATAAAATCCAACGCCATTTATGACGCTATAATCATAAATTGACCAGCCAGTAATATCAAGGTCTTCAAAATCTTCGTAAAGTTGAGAATTTATTGTCTCGCCGCCATAATATCTGCCAATATCAATCGAATAAGACAAATCATTTGTCCCATCATTTCCAATTGTAAACATAACGCTGTCGGTTTCATTCGATAAAATTGTTGTATTTATCGTATTTGGTGTAATAACAATTTCTGGTTGACCAATATTTATACTGAAATCATCAATATACCAACCTGCATAAGTGTAAACATAATCTGATTGAAAAATGAATGCAAATCTAACATAATCTGTGCAGAGAGAGTCATCAAGCGCATAATATCGCTTTTTCCAATTATCTGAAACGCCTGTAAAAGTATCCAAATAATCATAATTTCCATCTGCATTATGGTCGATGGCAAAATATCCGTAGTCATAATTTGCTTCGATATTGAACCAAGTTGCAAATGAGACAGTTAGTGTACCTTGGCTCAAATCAAATGGCTGTGTAATGAGCCACGCATTTTGGTCATTTTGATATTCTCCATTTAATTTAGTTCCCCAAACATTTGGAGCGCTATATGCACTTGGTCCACCACCCAAATAAGACGGTTCGCCCCATTCCCAATCGCCCGCTTCGTTTGACTCTGTGAAGTATCCTTGCGAAGTGAAATGTGTATTCCACGGAACATCATATGCAGCCATTGCTGTTGCACAAACTTCGTTTGAGAAGTCAGATTCGCCTTCATTCCAAATAGCTTTTACGGCATAATAATAGGTGTCCTCGTCAAGACCGTAATCTTGGTAAGATGAGTGCGGAATTTCGGTTGTGCCAATTGGTGTTTCGCCATAAACGCCTGATTCAGTTCCGCGATAAATTTCGTAGTATTGGACGCTCCTATTGAAATTTTCTAAAGAGGAAACATAACATAAAGAGCTTTGAGAAATAGAATTAGGAGATTTTTGATTTTTTTGAGTTAATATTTTTTGTGGAATCAGATAATTCTCGATTTTTTTAGTTTCTTCTTTGTTCAAATTTTTCGGAGAGCCGATGAAATTGTCGTCAACAATTCCAACTAACTTTTGTGTCGAACCAGAAATAGTCATATAAGCTCTCATTATGAAGTTTATCTCTGTCGAAGTCCAGGTTGCACCGCCATCGGTTGTATAGCCGGAACGATTTGCACTCAAATTCATATCACCGGCAATATATGGACCCGTTGTAGAACCTTCTTGCCAACGAGTAAGGACATAAAAATCGCAAGGATTTGCAAGCTGAATATTTGTTTCCAAAATTTCCCACTCGCCATCCGATTCAACGGGTATATCTGAAAATGAGACAAATGGATTTGCGATATCTGGCTTACCATAAGTATTATCAGGAACAACTAAAATTTCTTTCCAATATGTGTTTGAACTTCCGCTGGAATTTAGAACAGCGATATTTGTAATCGTTGTAGCAACGGGAACAGAAAATTTCACATAAATATATTGTTGATCCGTAGACGGAGATGATAAGTAATAATAACCTTCTGCACTTCCATCATCGTAAGCAATCTCACCAAGCAGCTCAGTCGGCGGGTCCCAATCCAGCATAACATCAGTTTCGCCACTTATTGCAGACAAATTCTGCGGAGGATTTACACACCGCGAAAGCTGAAAATTTTGTATGACTATTTCGCCAGCATTTACGGAAATATTTTCTACAGTTTCTGTTTTGAAATAATTAATATTCGGCCATGCCTGACAGACAATATCATAAGTTCCATCATTTATTTCGAGCAGATAATGTCCCTCGGTGTTTGTGGTTGTCTCGTAGAAATCGCCATTATCGTTTTCTGCACTGATAACTACGGCTTGGATTGGATTGGTTTCATAAGTAACAGTACCCTCAATTTTGCCATCATCTCGAAAATTAATTTCTTTGTCGTTGTTAGCAAATCCGAATGATAAAATGCAAATGCCAATCAAAAAATGAAGTATTATTATTTTTTTCATTTTAACTCCTAAATATTTTTCTCCAGTTCACTATTTTCTAAAAAATTTGTCAAGAAATTTTATTTATTTAAAAAAAACTTGACAGCAAATTTGGAAAAAAATCTTTTTCGGTTTTATTCAGAAGGAGAAAAGATGCGAAAGGTGAAAACATTTGCGGCAAAATTGGCGCATGCAAGTGAAAGTAAAGGCAAGAATATCTGCCCAACTTGTAATACCGAAATCAAAACAATAAAAATAATTCGTGAAAAAAAGGGCGTAAAAGCAAAATGGGCGCCGAAATCAGAATTTGTTCATCTTTGTAAATGTAACGAAAAGGAAATATTGGCATAATTTGATATAAAATTCTAATAATATCCAATTTGTTTTCCCTCTTGTCTTTTACAAGATGAGAGGTTTTTTAATATTTGTGTGAGGAAAAAAATGAAAAAAATTGTTTTAATGATAATGTTTTTTATTGCATTGTCATCTTTTAGCTTTGCCGAAAGTGATGGCGAATGTGGTTTCCAAATCCTGAAAGTCGGCACAAGTGCAAGTATGAGCGGCAAAGGTGATGCAGTTTCTGCCAGTTCGGGCGATGCGACTATTTTGTGGTATAATCCGGCAGCAGTACAACTTAGCAAAAATTCAAACTTCTGCTTCTCGCACAGCAGCTACATTTTTGAAAATGATATTGAAAACGCATCTTTAATTGTCAGAAAAGGAAATTACAGTTACGGTTTTGGCGCGATTTTTTTAAATTACGGCAAAATAGATTCTTATGATGAAAATCCTTATGATATAAACGATAAAATAGGCGAATATCATCCAATAGATATTCTGCTTGCCGGAAATTTCTCTTTCAGATTTTTACCAAATTTGCTTTGTGGAAGCAATCTAAAAATTATTCACGAGAAAATTCACACGGAATCTTCTTGGGGCCTTGCAACAGATTTTGGATTAATTTATGATTCGTTTTTGCGAGGACTAAATTTCGCAATCGTCGCCCAAAATCTTGGATTCTCCTCAAAAATGAAATCTGAAAATATCAAATTCCCAAATACTTATAAATTGGGAACGAGTTACACATTTCAAATGGAAGAAAAATCTGAATTTTCGCTTTCAACAGATTTCATAAAATACATCGACAACGATGACATAAAAATCAATTTGGGATTTGAATATTCTTTCACCAAACTTTTCTTCGCCCGATTGGGATATAAATTTAATTATGACGAGGAGGATTTTTCCGCAGGTTTGGGAATAAAACTCACCAAATATAATTTCGATTACTCTTTCGTCCCATATCAAAATGAAATTGGAAATGTGCATCGTTTCTCAATTGCATATAATTTTTAGGGAAAATTATGCGAAAATTTTTTATTTTGTTTGCTATTTTTTTGATGTCTCAAATGCTGATTTCAGCAGAAAATTTTTCCGCAAACGAAATTCTCGTTCGATTTTCTGTGAAAGCCGAATCAAGAGGTTTATCAACCGGGATTTCATCTTTTGACAATCTGATTGAAAATTATAAAGTAAAGAAAATAACTCCAATTCTCGAAAAAGATGGATTTTACATTTATCATATTTCTTGCAAAAAGGAGATTGATTTTTCTAAATTTGAAAATCTATCAAAAGATAATTCAGAAATTATTTACACTCAACCAAACGGGCTGAATAAGATGCTTTCAATAACTCCAAATGATCCTGAATATTATGAGCAATGGGGATTTGAAGCAATCGGTGCTGACAAATCGTGGGAAATCGAAAAAGGAAATGAGCAGATTGTTATTGGACTAATCGATTCGGGAATTGACTACAATCACTTTGACTTATCAAATAATATTTGGATAAATCCAAACGAAATTCCTGACAATGGTATAGATGACGATGAAAATGGATTTATTGATGATTGGCAAGGATGGGATTTTACAGATACTGAAATTTTGGATGCGATTGGCGATTGTCGAGATAGAGATAATGACCCTTTGGACAATCATGGGCACGGCACACATTGTGCGGGAATTATCAGCGCTGATACAAATAATAATCTGGGCGTTGCGGGAACAACTTGGTTTTGCAAAATAATGAATATTCGTGCAGGATTCCGAACTCCTGAAGGTGGATTTCTCGAAGATGATGATGTCGCCAGCGGAATTATTTATGCTGCTGATAACGGCGCAAAAATTCTCAGCATCAGTTGGGGCGACACAGATTTAACTCCAATTATCAACGATGTTATTCAGTACGCATACGATATGGGATTGACAATAATTGCCTCCGCGGGAAATGAGGGTGGCGTTGGAATTTTATATCCTGCGGCATTTTCAGAAGTCATCTCCGCTACTGCAGTCAATGAAGACCTCGAGCTTTCAACATTCTCAAGTTATGGTGAAGGTTTGGATTTATGTGCACCGGGCGAATTAATTTTAAGCACAATATTAAACAATGAATACAAAGTCCAGAGCGGAACTTCGATGGCTTCTCCATTTGTCGCCGGAGCAGCCGCACTTCTTCTATCCCAAAATCCTTTATTGACAAACAATGAAATTTATGATGCTTTGCGATATTCTTGCGATGACCTTGGCGAAGCCGGATACGACAATGAATATGGATACGGAATTATAAATACCGAGAAAATGTTTCAGTTTGTCGTGGGCGAAAATGTTCCTCAAGCAGAAATCACCTTTCCGGTTTACGATGACGGAATTAGCGGAGATTTTCAAATTGAAGGAGTGGCAAATTGCCCTAATTTTCTTCAGTATTCGGTAACATTTGCGGATGAAGAAGATTTTGCAAATGACGATTGGCGCGATGTTGTCACACATAATGAAGAGCCAAAATATTACAGCCAATCTTCTGAAACAATATCCACACTTGCAACTTTTGTTTCAGCTTCTTTACCAGACGCAACTTATTATCTTCGTCTGTCGGTAAAGGGCGTTTATGGCGATGAATATGTAGATATTATCAAGTTTCATCTCGATAAATCCGCACCTGAATTTGAAGCAATATCCATAACCGAAAGATATGATTTTGACAAAAAAGTAAATTTTATTCTCGCTGCTTCAAATGAGCCGGCACAATTTGACGCAATATGTTTCAGTTCGCAAATCGATACATTTCATATTTTGGAAAATAAATTTTCTCAAATCGTTTCACTGAAATTACCAGACAATCTTCCCGATGACTCTATCTCATTTTCCCTTAAAATTGTGAACAAATCTGGTCTAACCACAACTTCCGAAGTTTATGAAAATGTAATAAAAGTCGACAATTCATCAATTCCAACTTGGGGATTTGAAAAGCTCACAGATTATGACCATCACGCATTTCTTTGCCAAAACGATATCGATTTCAATAATAATGGAAAGAAAGAATTGGTCTTTATGGAAAAACCCGAAGAAGGCACTTATGGATACGTCAGATTTTGTGAACTAAATGAAGATGATTTAGTTGTCGTGGATTCGTTACAAAAAAAGTGTCTTCCGTGGAGTATTGGAGATTCAAATGGAGACGGAAGGTATGAAATACTTTGCAATAAACTCGATTCGATGTTGGTTTACGAAGCTCCAGATACAAATTCATTTCCTGTGAATTTCTTGGATTTTATTCATAATAATACTGTTAAAAATTATGGTTCTGGAATTTTTTATGACATTAATTCTGATGGAAACGACGAGGTAATTGTGCGTTCTGGAAGTACGATTGACGATACAATTTCTTATTTTGATATTTACAAAAGAGATGGAAATGAGTTTCAATATTTGAGCAGAATTATGAATTCGACTTCCACAATTTCAAAAAATGAGCTATCTTCTCATATTCATTTCGGAAATTTTGATGGCGATGATTTACTTGATGTTTTGATTTCTGACATTGATGGAGATATTATTATTTCCGAAGCCCAAAGCGTCAATTCATTTACTTTCGAAACCAAAGCAACTCTTTCCATTCCAGTTCTAAATGCATATTATTCTGGAGTTGGAAATTTTGTCGATGACGAAAAGGACGAATTTATCGTTGGCGGATATCACGAAGATATTATGAATCCCGACAACCAATTTTGGTATTTTGAAGTTTTCAGGTCATCTGGAGATGACCAATATGAATCGGTTGATTTCATCGAAATTTCTGGAGTTTGCTCAAAAAATGGAATATGTGTTGCAAATTTAAATGATGATAATTTTGATGAAATAATTTTCGCTGTCTCGCCCGATATTTACATTTGCTCCCTCAAAAATGATAAGTTCGAGATTGAGCCAATTTGGGTTGGAGAATCGTATCGCTCATATTCACCTGTTGCGATTGATTTGGACAACAATGGAATAAATGAGCTTGCATTCAATCAGACAATAACCGATGAGTCGAAACTTGTGATTTATCATTATCCTGAAATTGGCAATCAATTGTCGGATGCTCCGCAAAATTTTTCTGCCTATCCGATAGATAGTAATTCTGTGAAACTAACTTGGAATCCGGTTTCTGAAGCAGGATCTTACAATATTTATCGCAGATTATCTGATAATTCATCATCTTTTCTGGATTTCACGACAGCAACTTCATACACAGACAGTTCTGTTGTTGCCAACAGTTTTTACTATTATCAAGTTTCGGCAGTAGATACGGTAGAAGAGAGTTATCTAACTTTGGAAAAATTAGCAGTACCAACTGACCCGCCCATTATTGATGTCATCAAAATGATTTCGCTGAATTCTATTCGTATCGATTTCACACAATCTCTGAACCAAACGGGAGTATATCTTTCCAATTATAGAATTGATGGTATTGGATTTCCCGAATCTGCTATTTTTCGCGATGAGAAAAGTGTCTTGCTGACTTTTGACCAGATATTTGAAGAATCTTCATTTTCCATAGAAATCAGAAATATTGAAGGATTTTACAATACGCCAATGTCGGACATCGATACAACTTTTCAATTTGAAGAAGATGTAAAAAGACCCGCAATCGCAGCATCTTCGCTTCTTTCAAACAAGCAAGTGAAAATCACTTTTACTGAATATATCGATTCTACATCTGCTCTAAATTTAGAAAATTATTTGTTGCTCTTTCCAGATAATTTTGAGGGTGAAATTACAGATATTTTGCACGATAACGACGAAATCACACTCTCTTTTTCAGAATCTTTCAAACCGAATTCAGAAGCATATTTTATCAAAATTTTTAATCTCAAAGATTTGGCTGGCAATTATATTTTGCCTGGTCAAAATATAATCAAAATTTTGAATCCGATTACAAATCTCAAAAATGTTATTGTCTATCCGAATCCGGTGCGGCCAGAAAATGAATCTATTATTCATTTTGATAATTTGCCTACAAACGGCGATGTTACTTTGTTCATTTATAATTTCGCTGGCGAGCTAGTAATAAAGTCCAAAGCGCTCTCCAAAACAGATAATTTTTGTAATTTAAGAAATGATTCTGGAAAAGAACTTGCGTCTGGAATATATTTTTATTTGATAAAATTTAACAACGAAATTTCGAAGGGGAAAATAGCAATTATTCGATAGAAAGGATATTTTATATGATTTCATACGACTGGAAAATACGGCTGAGAAAAGATTGTAACGAATTTGTGAAGAATAATATCCCAAAAAGAGATTATGATTTTGAGGTAATTTATATCGCTTATCCCGAAAGAATCAATGGCAAAATTCCTCCACAAATAATAACTTTCGTTGCAAAAGAGATGCGAAAAACCATTGCAAAAAATCCAGATGAAGCGATGGATTTTCTCTCTTTTATTCGTAAAAATAAAGGCGCAACTGGAGAGAAAATTTTCACAATCATTATGCAAAAAATTATGCTGCTTCATCCAAAAAAATATAGTCAGATGCTTACAAATCTAATTTTTGAAACAAAAAACGAAAAGAGTTTGAATAAAATATTTGACAATATTATTTTTCCTCTGATGAAAAAATTTCCTGAAAAATATATTGATAAGTTCTTTGAATGGTTACTGTCAAGTCCGAGCAATATTTTGATTGAGAATATTTTCAGGATTTTGAATAAATATCTGAAAACAAACAAAGGGATTTCTGGAGAAATATTTAAGAAATGCGAATCTCTGTGGAATTCTGATAATCAATTTGTTCGAGATGGAAATGTGCTAATTTTGAAGACGCTTTATAAGGTCGATAAAAAGCTTTATCGTGAAATTTATCAAAATTATCAGAAGACATATAATCCGAATTTTATTGAGATTTTGGCTTCAGCTGTAAGTGAGAATTCTGAAATGATTAAAAATTGTATCGAGAAATGGACTAAGAGTGGAAATGTTAAAATAAAGAAATCTGCTTCCGTTGCAAAGAAGAATTTGACAAAAATAAAAAAGAAAAAATGATGCACGAATATATTTCAAAAAAGGGATTTGAAAAGTTGAAATTAAGATTGAAAAACCTTATTCAAGTTGACCGTCCTGCAATTACTGATGCAATTTCTAAAGCTCGTGAGTTTGGAGATTTGAGTGAAAATGCTGAATATCACGCAGCGAAAGAGAGACAGAAATCAATCGAAGCAGAAATTTCAAAATTGCAAAGAAAAGTCGCCACGCTGAAAATCATTAATTCGGAAAAATTAAATAAAAATGAAGTTAGATTTGGAGCAATTGTCGAACTTCTTGACAAAAAAAATAATAAATCTTACGTGTATCAAATCGTTGGAAAAGATGAGACAGAAAGCGATAAAAATATCAGGCAAATTTCGTGCAATTCACCGATTGCAAAATCATTGCTCGGAAAGAAAATCGGAGATGAGGCTACCATCAAAGTGCCGGCAGGAACAGTAATTTACAAAATAACAAAAATAAAATACAAGGAGAACGAATGAGCAAATATCGAATCGCTTGGCTTCCAGGAGATGGAGTCGGAAATGATGTTATGGATGCAGCAAAAATAATTTTGGATAGAATAAAACTCGATGCTGAATATGTCCCTGGCGATGTAGGATGGAAATTTTGGTGTAGCGAGGGCGAACCACTTCCCAAGCGCACAATCGAAATGCTGAAAACCGTTGATTGCGCTCTTTTTGGTGCAATCACCTCAAAACCAAAAGAAGAAGCCGAAAAAGAACTCGCAGAAGATTTGAGAGACAAAGGATTCATCTACTCAAGCCCGATTGTTCGTCTTCGACAAATTTTCGACCTCTACACCAATTTGCGTCCCTGCAAAGCATACAAAGGAAATCCGCTTGTCTACAAAGATGATATCAATATCGTTGTTTTTCGTGAAAATACCGAAGGGCTTTATGCGGGCGTAGAATTTCATCCTGTTCCTGAAAAAATTTATGATTCGCTACAAAAAAGTCATCCTAAAATGAAAAAATTTGAAAATGTGAAAAAAGAAAATATGGCAATTTCTTGTAGAATTTTTTCGCGAACCGCCTGCGAAAGAATTGTTGAAGCCGCTTTCAAATACGCCAATGAACATAATTTGCCATCTGTAACTGTTATCGAAAAGCCAAATGTGATTCGCGAAACAAGCGGTCTGATGCTTCGTGAAGCAAGGAAAATTGCAAAAAAATATCCCAATATTCCGTTGTGGGAAGTCAATGTTGACGCAATGGCGATGTGGCTTATAAAAAATCCTCAGGACTATTCTGTGCTTGTTACTTCGAATATGTTTGGCGATATTATTTCCGATTTGTGTGCACAATTAGTCGGCGGTTTGGGATTTGCAGCCAGTGGAAATATTGGAAAAAATTTCGCTCTTTTCGAACCGACTCACGGAAGTGCACCCAAATACGCGGGAAAATATAAAGTCAATCCTACGGCAATGATTCTAAGTGTGAAAATGATGCTTGATTATCTCGGGGAAAACGAACTTGCAGATAAACTCGAAAATGCAATAAGCACGACTCTTCGCGAAGGAAAAATTCGAACTTATGATATGAAAGGAAATTCTTCTACACTTGATATGGCAAATGAAATTGCTTCAAAAATAGATATGTAAAATGGGCTCAAAAAAATCATTTTTTATCCTGCTAATCCTGCCAATTTTGCTATTTAAATGTACTGGAAATGAAGTGTTTTTTGAGTTGCAAAAAACTGTTAAAGAAAATTCTCAAAAAGTGGAAAAGAATTCTGCCATTTTGGATACTCTGAAAATTCAATCTGGCACAATGGGAAAAAAAATTTCCAACAATTCCACAACTTTAGAAGAAAAATCACAAATTGTTGAACATATGAGTGCTGAAATTTCTAATCTGAAAAATGAAATTTCCGAGATGAATAATTTCATCGCAATGCAGCAGGAAATCATAGATTCTCTCATGCAAAAAGAGAACGATGGTGCTTTGCCAAATCAAGAAAAAAATGTTCCGCAACAACTTTTTCAGAATGCGATGAATCTGTATTCAAATTCTGAATATCAGGCAAGTATTACAAAATTCACTCAGTTTTTGGAAAAATATCCCGATGATTTTCGTGCATCTGGCGCACAATTTTGGATAGGAAAATGTTATATTTCGCTCGAACAATTTCAGACAGCAATTCATCAAATGGACAAGGTTTTGACAAATTATCCGAATGCGAAAGAGATTGTTGATGCTCAATTAGAAATCGCGTATTGCCTTGAAAAAACTGAACAATATAAGGGTGCGTTGTCGCTTTTGCAGCAAATCCAAAATCAATTTCCAGATTATGAAAAAATGGATGTTGTCATCAAAAAAATAGAAGAATTATCCGAAGGATCTGCCTTTGGCGGAAAAGAGAGATAAATTATGAGAAAATTTGTTTTTGTTATGCTAATCTGCTTTGCTGCTTGTGCTCACAAGATTCCGATTTCAGAGCGAAACACGCTTCGGCAAGTTTCATATGCAGATAATTTGATGTCGAAAGAAAAATATCGTTCTGCTTTAGAAATTTACGAAAATATTATCTTTCAATGTCGCGGCGATACGATATTGGAAAAAGTGCAGTATAAACTTGCTGATTGCTATTTTCAGCAAAAATTATATGCGGATGCCATCTTTGAATTTGAAGAATTTTTGCGGTTATTTTCAGTTTCAAAATATTCTGAAGATGTTGATTCCAAGCTCGGATTATGCTGGTTCGAACTTTCACTTTCCCATCATTTAGACCAAACTGAAACTAAAAATGCGATTAAACAATTTAAGAATTTTCTCACAAAATATCCGAATTCTGAAAAAAAAGAAAATGTCAAAGAACTCCTAATAAAATGCGAAAATAAATTGTTAGATAAAAAGTACGAAAACGGTCATATCTATTTTATGATGGGATATTACAACGCTGCTTTGATGTATCTGACGGAAATTCTCGATGAGAACACTTCTGGAAAAATTGATAGAAAAACTTTAATTCTCGCCGCGAAAATCTACAGCAAAAAAAACGATATGTCTACTTTGGAAAAGGTTTATCAAACTTTTAAGCAGAAATATCCTGATAATTTGGAAATAGAAAAAATTGAACAACTTCTCGGAAAATAAAATATGCGGTTGGGAATTTTTGGTGGAACTTTCAATCCAATTCATCTCGGACATCTCAAAGTTGCGGATTTTTTTTACAATAAATTAAATCTTGATATTGTGTTTTTCATTCCTGCTGGAAATCCGCCCCATAAAAGCGTTTTTTGCGATTACCAACATAGATTCAAAATGGTTGAAATGGCATTAAAAAATTTTGAGAATTTTAAAATTTTAGATATTGAAAAACCGAATAATGGAAAATCTTACACGATAAATACTCTAAAAAAAATCCGAAAATCGTATCCAAACGATGAGCTGCTTTTCCTTATTGGAGAAGATAATGTCCTCGAAATTCAAAGTTGGTTTAATTATGAAAAACTTTTTGATTCCGCACAATTTGTTGTTTTGAGCAGAAAAACTGCGTCAAAAGAATCTTTTAAAAATCTTCCTTATTTTGATAAATTAAAATTTTTAGATATGCCCAAAATTGATATTTCTTCAAATATGATAAGGCGTAATATTTCTCAAAATATTGCGGTTAATAAATTTTTGGACGAGAATGTTAAAAATTATATAAAAAAAAATAAACTATATTCGAAAGGAGAATAATGAAAAAATATGTCTATTTTTTTGGTGGTGAAAAATCAGATGGCGACCGAACAATGAAGGAAATTTTAGGTGGCAAAGGTGCGAATTTAGCCGAAATGATAAATATCGGAATTCCTGTTCCGCCTGGTTTTACCGTCACAACGGAGGTTTGCGATTATTTTAACAAGCACAAAAATTGCTATCCAGACGAACTTAGTTCTGCTGTTGATAAAAATTTAGAAAAACTTGAGAAACTTTTAGGACAAAAATTTGGCGACCCAAAACTCCCATTGCTACTTTCCGTGCGTTCTGGCGCAGCCGCATCTATGCCAGGAATGATGGACACAATTCTAAATCTTGGAATGAACGATGAGGTTGCGAAAGGATTTATCGCACTTACGAAAAACTCGAGATTCGTTTGGGATGCATATCGGCGATTGATTCAGATGTTTGCGAATGTTGCTTTGGGAATAGATTCAGAGAAATTTGAAGATATTCTTTCTCGCGAAAAGGCACAAAAAAATGTTTCGCTTGACACAGAACTTTCAGCCGAGGATATGGAGAATGTTGTAAAAAAATTCAAAAAAATATATCAGACCGAAGTCGGAGAAGAATTTCCACAAGAGCCAAAAAAACAGCTTTGGCTGGCGATGAACGCTGTTTTCAAATCTTGGAATAATGTGCGTGCTATTAAATATCGCGAATTGAATAACATAAAAAATCTTCTCGGAACTGCCGTAAATATTCAGGCAATGGTTTTCGGAAATATGGGCAATGATTGTGCTACAGGCGTGGCTTTCACGCGTGATCCTGCAACTGGAGAAGATAAATTTTTCGGCGAATTCCTCGTCAATGCACAAGGTGAAGATGTTGTAGCAGGAACAAGAACTCCGCAAGAAATCACAAAACAGAATTCTGTTGCTTGGGCAAAAGATAACAACATTCCAGAAAATGAAAGAGCAAAAAAATTTCCATCTCTCGAAGAATTAATGCCGGAAATATACAAAACTCTTTTTGAAATTCAGCGAAAATTGGAAAATCATTACAAGGATATGCAAGATATTGAATTCACTATTCAGAATGGAAAATTATTTCTTCTTCAAACGCGAACAGGGAAACGAACCGCAAAAGCCGCTATCAGAATTGCTATCGAAATGGTTAAAAATGGAATTATTTCAAAAAATGTTGCCATTTCTCGAATCCAACCAGAACAATTAGATCAGCTTTTGCATCCGAGCTTTGATCCAAAAGAGAAAGATAATGTACTTTCGGATGGGAAATTACTCACAAAAGGTCTTCCCGCTTCGCCTGGTGCTGGCGTCGGAAAAGTTGTTTTCTCCGCAGAGAGTGCTATAAGTTTAAAAGAGCAAAATGAAAAAAACATTCTTGTCAGACCTGAAACTTCGCCTGAAGATATTGGCGGAATGGACGCAGCAGAAGGCATTCTGACCGTTCACGGCGGAATGACATCTCACGCCGCTGTCGTCGCTCGCGGAATGGGAAAATGCTGCATTGCCGGTTGCGGCGATTTGGTAATAAATCTTAAAGAACGATATTTTACCGTTCAAAATCAGAAAATTCGTGAGGGAGATTTCATCTCGCTCGATGGAAATACTGGCGAGGTTTTCAAAGGAAAAGTAGGTACGATTCTGCCAGAATTCTCCAAAAATTTCACGAAACTTATGTCGTGGGCTGACGATGTAAGTATACTAGGCGTTCACGCTAATGCGGATACTCCAAAGGATGCAAGTATGGCGAGGAAATTTGGTGCGACAGGAATCGGGCTTTGCCGGACGGAGCATATGTTTTTCGGCGGTGACCGAATCGATTATGTCCGTGGAACAATTCTTTCCGAAAATCCTGAAGAGCGAAAACATCCTCTTGCTGAATTGAAAAAAATGCAGATTAAAGATTTCAAAGGAATTTTGGAAGTGATGGCAGGGTTGCCCGTTACAATTCGGCTGCTCGATCCTCCACTTCATGAATTTCTTCCAGAAAAAGATGATGAAAATGAGATAAAAAAACTTTCTAAAATATTCGGAAAAACTCCGCAAAATATCAAAATAAAAATTGACCAACTACACGAATTTAATCCGATGCTCGGCCATCGCGGATGCCGATTGGGAATCACTTTTCCAGATATTTATCAGATGCAAATTGAAGCAATTATTGAATCCGCTTGTTATTTGAAGAAAAAAGGAATTGACGCAAGACCAGAAATTATGATTCCACTCGTCGGAAATTCGAAAGAATTTACAATTTTAGAAAAAATGACGCGCGAAATCGCAAATGAAATTATCAAAAAATCGCAAATTGATTTGCATTATACAGTCGGAACAATGATTGAAGTTCCAAGAGCTTGCCTTGTGGCTAATGAAATTGCAAAGTCCGCAGAATTCTTTTCGTTCGGAACAAATGATTTAACACAAATGGGCTGCGGCTTTTCTCGCGATGACTCAGGAAAATTTCTGAAAGCATATGTCGAAAATGGAATTTATGAACGAGACCCATTTCAAGTTCTAGACCAAAACGGAATTGGTCAACTTGTCGAAATTGCAGTCGAAAAAGGGAGACATACAAATCCAAAGTTGATTATCGGAATTTGCGGAGAACATGGCGGAGAACCAAATTCCATCGCTTTCTGCCATAAAGTAGGACTCGATTATGTGAGCTGTTCACCATATCGAGTACCGATTGCCAGATTGGCAGTTGCGCAGTCAGCATTAAAAAAATAAGGAGAAAAAATGGCTAACATTTTCCAATATTTCAACCGAAGAATTAAATTCTTCACTTTATTTGATATAAAATTGGCTCAAACAGCAAGTATGATTGTTATGATAATCTTGATAAAGCTAATTCCTGACATTACAAAAATTGATTGGACTTGGTTAATAATTGCGCTAATTTTGGTCTCAATTCGTCTCTTCTATCTGATGTTTTTCAAATCAGAAAAGAGAAAATAATTATCATTTTTGAAAAAGGGTGATTAGCCCAGCTGGTTAGAGCGCTACGTTCACATCGTAGAGGCCACTGGTTCGAATCCAGTATCACCCACCATTTTTTAGTTCGAAGTAGAAAATTTGAAATGAAAAAACTATTTCTAAACTTTTGGAATTATTGGAGAGTGATAAATTGAAAGTTGTAAGCAATTTGAAAAAGAAATTGGCAAAAACTCATAATGCCTTTGTGAAAAGTTTTTCAGAAGCGTTTCGTATTTGCGGAAAGATCGATAAAAACTTGATGGAGAGCATCGAAGATATTCTTATTCAAACCGATTTTGGAATAAGCATTACAGCAAAAATTATGGAAAAATTGGAAGAAATTGTTCGATTTCAGAAAATTTCTGATTCCAATAAAATATATGAAACTCTTGAAAATTTGATAAAAGATATTTTGCAAGATGAGTATAATGATATTCAAAAAATAGATTTTTCTCCAAATCAAAAGCCATTTATTATCCTTTTCGTGGGAGTTAATGGTGTCGGAAAGACAACAACAATAGCAAAAATGGCTTATCGATATAAAACGAATGGAAAAAAAGTTCTTCTTGTTGCCGGCGATACATTTCGTGCAGCAGCAATTGAGCAACTGAAAATTTGGGCTGATAGATTAAAAATCAAAATGTCGAGTGGAGATTACGGTTCTGACCCTTCGTCCGTGATATTCAATGCGCTCAATTTAGCGGTTGCAAAAAATTTTGATGTCGTCTTAATCGATACGGCTGGTCGGCTACACACAAAAATCAATTTAATGCGCGAATTGGAGAAAATTTCTCGGACAACGAAAAAAGTCATTCACGGCACACCTCACGAAACAATTCTAATAATAGATTCAACGACAGGTCAGAATGGGATTCAGCAAGCAAAAACATTTGCAGAAACAATTCCGATTTCAGGTATTATTTTGACAAAATTAGATGGAACTGCAAAAGGTGGTGTTGCAATTGGCATAAAGGACAGTTTGAACATTCCAGTAAGGGCTATTTGCATTGGTGAAAAGATGGAAGATATTAGAGATTTTAATTCAGATGATTTTGTTCAAGCAATCTTTGGTTAACTAAAAAGGATGTATATGAGGTCAAAAACTTTCAGAGGTGGAGTTCATCCACACGATAATAAACATTATTCTAACGAAAAACCGATAGAAGAATTTCCCGCTCCGAAAAGAGTTGTAATTCATCTTTCACAACATATTGGCGCGCCATCAAAACCGATTGTTGCGGTCGGAGATTTTGTGAAGAAAGGTCAGAAAATCGCCGAAGCAAATGGTTTTGTCTCAATTCCAATGCATACTCCAATTTCGGGAAAAGTTGTAAAAATTGGAGATTTTCCTCATCCCATTGGCACAGTTCAACAGGCAATTGAAATTGAAAATAACGGCAAAAACGAATGGACAGATTCTATTAAAGATAATGAAAAATTTTTGCAATTATCCGTTGATGAGATGAAAAATCAGATTAAGAATGCTGGCGTTTGCGGAATGGGCGGGGCTGGATTTCCAACTATTGTAAAACTTTCACCTCCAAAAGAGAAGCCGATTGATACTGCAATTTTGAACGGAGTTGAGTGCGAACCATTTCTTACTGCTGACCATCGTCTGATGCTGGAAAAACCTGATGAAATAATCGCTGGCTTGAGAATTATAATGAAAATTCTAAATGCAAAAAGTGGGATTATCGGAATTGAGTTGAATAAAAAAGATGCTATAAAAATATTTAAAAACAAGTTGAAAAATTCTAAAAATATGAAAGTTGTTCCGCTAAAATTACGATATCCTCAAGGTGCAGAAAAACAACTCATATTTGCTGCAACTCGTCGCAAAGTCCCCGCTGGCGGACTTCCAATGGACATTGGTGTTGTCGTCCAGAATGTTGGAACTGCACTTGCAATTTATGAAGCTGTTAGGTATAATCGCCCTTGCATCAAAAGAATTACAACTGTTACCGGCGAAATTGTAAAAAGTCCAAAAAATTTGCGCGTCCCAATCGGAACGATGATTTCTGATATGATAAATTATTGTGATGGCACTAACAAAAATATCGCAAAAATAATTTCTGGCGGACCGATGATGGGATTTGCAATTCCAACTTCTGAAACCCCAATTACCAAAACCACATCTGGAATTGTGCTTTTCGGCGAAGATGACATTATTGACACAACTGAGCAGGTCTGTTTGCGATGCGGTCGCTGCGTTGATGCTTGTCCGATGAATTTGACTCCAACTTTTATTGTCGAAAATGTGAAAAATCAAAATTATGAAGAGGCGAAAAAAGTCAATATTTTGGATTGTATGGAATGCGGGAGTTGTTCGTTTGTCTGCCCATCTCATATTCAGTTAATTCAATGGATAAAATTGGGAAAGTTAGAAGTTGGAAAATTGAAGAAAAAAGAATAGAATTTTTGGAGGATACAAAGTGGATTTAGTAAAAATTTCTTCCTCGCCACATTTTCATGAAAAAGTGAATGTAAAAAAAGTAATGTGGTCGGTCGTCTTTGCACTTTTACCCGCATTGATTGCAGCTTATTATTTCTTCGGCTGGCGTTCTGTTAAACTAACAATTTTAGGCGTAATTGCCGCAGTGGTGACCGAAGCTCTTGTGCAGCTCTTTCTCAAAAAGCCAATTACAGTTTCAGATGGAAGCGCTGTCATTACGGGAATGCTTTTGGCATTTAATCTTCCGCCAACTGCATCTTGGTGGATTCCTGTTGTTGGCTCGATTTTTGCAATCATAATTGGTAAACAGGTTTTTGGCGGATTGGGATATAATCCAGTAAATCCCGCATTGCTCGGAAGAGCATTTTTGATGGCTTCCTGGCCCACACAAATGACAACTGGATGGATATCTAAATTGTCAAATTCTGGATTGAAATCCAACATTATCTCTGGCGGAAGCAGACAGTTGCAAGATTTGATTACATCTGCAACTCCGCTTTATCTTGCGAAAACTGTTCGGGGCGACATTGTAAGTGGAGCTGCTGGAGAATCTGCACAAACAATTTTTCAAAACCTCTCATCTCTCGACTACATACAAAATCTTTTCTGGGGAAATATTGGCGGTTGTATCGGCGAGGTTTCTGCTGCTGCACTCATTCTCGGAGCGGCATTCCTTGTCTATAAACATTATATCGAGTGGCGCATTCCAGTTAGTTACATCGGAACTGTCGCAATTCTAAGTTGGATTTTTGGCGGTATTGACGGACTTTTTTCAGGACCAGTTCTATTTCATATCTTTGCTGGCGGTCTTATTCTCGGTGCTTTTTTTATGGCTACAGATATGGTAACATCGCCAGTAACGAAAAAAGGCAGGTTGATTTTCGGCATCGGATGTGGAATTCTTACGATTGTAATAAGATTATGGGGCGGTTATCCAGAAGGTGTTTCATACTCCATTTTAATTATGAATATCACCGTTCCGTTGATTGATAAATTTACGACGCATAAACCATTTGGGTATCAAAAAATTGAAAATAAAAAATAGAAATTTGATTTATGTATAGAGTTTCAAATTTCAAAAGGATAAAATGAAAGATATTTTAAAAATCACGGTTGTATTGTTAATTATTTGCATTATTGCTGGCGGTGTTTTGGCTTTTGTTTACAAAAAGACAGCACCAAAAATTGCAGAAAACAAAAAGCTCGAAGAAGAAAATGCCCGAAAAGAAGTATTGCCAAAAGCAGAATATTTTGAATCAGTTTCTGATAATGGAAAAATCTTTTACTATAAAGGATTTAATGAAAATCAGAATTTGGTCGGTTTTGCATTTCAATGTGAAAAAGAAGGATACAGCAGCACCATCCAAACTATGGTCGGAATTGATACGCTCTTTCAAATAACAGGAATTAAAATTGTATCCCAGCAAGAAACGCCTGGCTTGGGTGCAAAGGTCTCCAAATTAGAATTTACAGAACAATTCAAATCTAAAAATCCAGAGAAAATTCTGGCAGACAAAGATGGCGGAAAGATAGAATCCATCACTGGTGCGACAATTAGCACAAGAACAATTACAAATTCAATAAGAGAAAAATTTAAAAATATTAAAGAAAAATTGAGCCCAGAACAAGGAGTCAAATGAAAGCATTTGGAGAGTTAACAAAAGGAATAATAAAAGAGAATCCTGTCTTTGTGATGGCGTTAGGACTTTGTCCGCTGCTTGCAACAAGCACTTCTGTGAACAATGCAATTGGAATGGGAGCAGCCGCAACATTTGTTTTATTATGCTCAAACATTATAATCTCTTTGATTAAAAATTTCATTCCAGATAAGATTAGAATTCCCTGCTATATCCTTGTCATCGCGTCATTTGTGACAATTGTTGATATGGTTATGAATGCCTATTCCCCAGATATGCACAAAAATCTCGGCATCTTCATTCCGCTTATTGTCGTTAATTGCATCATTCTTGGCCGCGCAGAAGCGTTTGCTGGAAAGCATTCTGTCGGAAAATCCATTCTCGATGCAATTGGAATGGGAATCGGATTCACATTAGCAATAATAATTATTGCTGTGATTAGAGAAATTTTGGGAAATGGAACAATTCTTGAAATTCCAATCTTGCCAACTTCATACAAGCCAATGATAGTCGCCATTCTTCCACCGGGTGCATTCTTCACAATCGGACTTTTGATGGGATTGATAAATATGCTGAGAAACAAAAAGCAAAAACCGGGAGTATAAATGGAATTTTCAAAACTCTTTGCAATCATTATCGGAACAATTTTTATAAACAACTTTGTCATCGTTCGCTTTCTCGGACTCTGCCCATATGTTGGCGTTTCAAAAAAATTGGATTCCGCTCTTGGAATGGGAATGGCAGTAATTTTTGTGATGACAATGGCATCCACAATTACCTGGCTGATTTACAACTTTCTGCTACATCCAGATACAAGTATTTTTGGAGTTGACCTGACATTTTTGCGGACGATAACCTTTATTTTGAGCATTGCTGTTCTTGTGCAATTTGTGGAGATGGTCATACAGAAAACCGCTCCAGCACTCTACAAAGCACTCGGAATTTATCTCCCGTTGATTACGACAAATTGTGCTGTTCTCGGAGTTTCTATTCTGAATATAAATGAACAATATAATTTTTTGGAATCATTAGTTAACGGCATTTCTGCTGGAATTGGTTTTACGCTTGTTCTGCTTCTAATGGCTGGAATTAGGCAGAGATTAGAATTTGCAAATGTGCCAAAATCTCTGAAAGGGATGCCAATCGCTTTTTTGGTTGCCGGCTGCATGGCTCTCGCATTCTTGGGATTTTCCGGCTTGAAAATTTAGCCACGAATTCACACAAATGAACACGAAATTAAAAATAATATTTCTTGTGTAACTTCATGGCTTAAAGAAAATGAAATTAGATCAAAGCAAGATTTGAAATCTTGTTTGAACATTAATAATATGTTAATGTTTCAAAAGGCATAAAAACAAGAGATGATTCTGTGATTTCCGTGTCTCTGTGGCAAAATAGGAGTTTTAGATGATATCAATAGCAATAATCGTTTTGGGATGTTTAGGAATAATTTTCGGAATCGGTTTGGCAGTCGCTTCAAAAAAATTTCATGTAAAAATAGACCCGAAAATTGAGCAGATAGAGAAAGCGCTTCCCAGTGTGAACTGCGGTGCTTGTGGATTTCCCGGATGCGCTGGCTTTGCAGAAGCAATCGTCCATTCTGATGCAGAGATAAATCTTTGTGCTCCTGGCGGTGAGGAGTGTGTTCACGAAATTGCAAAGATAATGGGAATAAAGGCGAGCACAAAAGAGAGAAAAATCGCTGTAATCCAATGTCAGAGCGGAGGAATAAATAATACATTTCTAAAATTTGAAAATACTGGAATTGAGACCTGCCAAGCAGCACTTATACTTTCTGGCGGACAAAATTTATGTAAATATGGCTGTCTCGGATATAACGACTGCGTGCGCGTCTGCCCATTTGATGCCTTCGCAATTGATAAAAATAATATGCGAATTGTTGATGAAAACAAATGCACTGGCTGTGGAAAATGCGTGGACGCCTGCCCAAAAGATTTAATCCAACTTATCACTATAAGCAAAAAGGTGAATATACTCTGTATGTCGCATGACAAAGGTAAGATGGCAAAGACAAGTTGTGGAAACGAAACTGTCTGCATTGGTTGCGGAATTTGTGCAAAAAAATGTCCTGTAAGTGCCATAAATATGGAAGATAATTTGGCGGTCATTGATTACGAAGAGTGTGTTGTTTGCGGTATTTGTGCTGATGTCTGCCCGACAAATGCAATTATTGCGAAGAAAATAGAAGAAAAATAATTGTTAAGTAGAGCAATCTCTAATTTCCAATTAACGATTTCCCTGTCATTTCTTCCGGTTTGTTAATGTCTAAAATATCTAAAA
>JACNJR010000009.1 GCA_014382495.1 Candidatus Cloacimonadota bacterium
AGAAAAAGTGTTGCAAAAATCGTAAGCAAAATTTACCTCATTTCACTTTCATTTTTTATTCCGTATAAAAAATTGCTTGAACGGGATTTATTTTTGACGCTTTATATGCGGGATATAATCCGGAAATTAATCCTACAAAAATTGCAAAAATTAGTCCAACAACTATTCCAATCATCGGAATAGAAACTGCAAATTCAACTTTGGACGAAAGGAATTTCATCAATCCAAATGCCAAGCCCGAACCGATAATTCCAGCAATCAAAGCAAGCGTAATTGATTCAAAAAGAAAGTGGAAAAATATGTCCTGATTTTTCGCGCCGATGCTTTTTCTGATGCCGATTTCTTTCATTCTTTCCCTAATCGAAATAAGCAAAATACTGAACAGTCCAATTCCGCCTGTGAAGAGCGAAATTCCAGTTATACAAATTAAAATGATACTCCAATTTTTCATCTGAGAATTTGTTGTTTCTCTTATCTCAAGCATCTGTTCATTTATGTCCTTAATCTCAATGTCGTCAGCCATATTATGATGCGCAGCAATAATTTGGCTTGATTGATTAAAAATCTCCCCAACCTTTTCTGATGTCTGAGATTTAATAAAAATGTTGTCAACTCTCATATTTTGCCGCAGATATTTTGCTGCACATTTTGCTGGAATAAAGCAACTTTCGTGCTCACGCCGCCGTTCCCAAGAATTTACTTGAATTCCCCCACCTTCGCTAAATTTGTCATCTCTGAGAACTCCAATTATTTTCAGCCGAAAATTTCCAATAGAAACGAATTTTCCAAGAGCATCTTCTTCTGGAAAAAAATTCTCATTCAATCGTGAGCCCAAAATGCAAACATTCTGTCCGTTATTCTCTTCAAGATGATTGAACATTCGTCCATTTGCAATTGGATAATTTTTCGATTTGAAAAAAATATTTTCTATTCCGTAAATTCTGGTTTGTTTTTTTTTGCCATTTATCACACAAACTTTCTCATCGTAAATTGATGGATAAATGTGGTCGATATCTTCGAGATTTTCTTTGAGAATTTCAAAATCTCGATAGGTCAAATTTTTGAATCTATTTGATGTCGGATATTTCTTTTGCAAATTTTTTTCAGAACTTGGAAATGATGAGTATAATATTATCACATTATCATATCCCAAAGAACTTATCGCATCTTCGAT
The DNA here is from genome assembly GCA_014382495.1 of Candidatus Cloacimonadota bacterium. GTDB lineage: Bacteria > Cloacimonadota > Cloacimonadia > JGIOTU-2 > JGIOTU-2 > JACNJR01. Next base: position 1,175 of record JACNJR010000009.1, read on the forward strand.
AATTTGTTTGATTGCTGCAACTGAAGAAATCATTGTTGTGACAGCAACGACTCCAAGTACGATTCCAAGCAAAGTTAGCGATGAGCGTAACTTGTGGGATAAAATATTTTTAATGGCAGAAAGAAATGTTTCGAAATATTTCATTTAATCAATTTTTTTTTACATTTCAGGCAAATGAATTTTTCCTCATCTTTTTTCGAATGCAATTTAAACATTGTCTTCGCATCACAATCAGGACATTTCATTTTTACTGGCTTGTAGTTTGTTATGAATTTACATTTTGGATAATTTGAGCAGCCGTAGAAAAATCTTCCTTTTTTGTTTTTTCTTTCGATTAAGTCACCACCGCAAAGTGGACATTCTAATCCGATTGAATATGGTATTGTGAATTTGCATTTTGGATAATTTATGCAGGCATAGAACTTTCCAAATCGTCCATTTTTTAGGACTAAATTTGCGCCACATTTTTCACATTTTTTGTCGGTCTCTTCATCCTTAACAATTTCGATTTTTCCATTTTCTTTTGTAATAAAATTTTTTGCATTTTTGCATTTTGGAAAGTTAGAACAAGCGAGGAATTGGCCATTTTTTCCCCATTTGATTATCATTTGTGCATCGCATTTTTCGCATTTAATATCAGTAATTTTCGAAAGTTTTTCTTTCTCTTTTTTGACATCAATTTTCTCTACAAGCAAAATGAATTTACTATAATAATCTTTAAGCAACTTCTGCCAATTTTTATCTCCATTCTCAATTTCATCAAGTCGATTTTCCATTTCTGCAGTAAATGAGACATTAAAAAAGTCAGCAAATTTAGCAATTAGAAATTTTTCAACCTCGATTCCCAATTTTGTTGGATGAAGTTTTTTCTTAATTATATTCACATATTTTCTAGCGGTCAAAGTCGAAATAATCGGAGCGTATGTGCTTGGTCTACCGATTCCTTCTGATTCAAGTTTTTTTACAAGCATTGCTTCAGAAAATCTATATGGTGGAGTTGTAAAATGCTGACTCCTCAGTAAGTTAAGTAATTTCACTTCATCCTTTACTTTAAGTTTTGGTATCTTAGTGCCTTTATACTTGACAGTTATGTAAGGATATTCTTTCATAAAACCATCGAAATCGATGTTGCTTGCATCAGCTTGAAAGAGCCCCAAATCAGCTTTGATTTGAACTTGCGTATAAGATATTATTGCAAATGCCATCTGTGTTGCAACAAATCTTTTCCAGATTAAAGTATATAATTTGATTTGGTCTTTTGAAAGAAATTTTTCAATCGATTCTGGAGTTCTAAAAGAGGAAGTTGGACGAATCGCTTCGTGTGCATCTTGAGCTTTATTTTTATTCTTATAAACTCTCAAAAAAGAGATTGAATACTTTTCGGGAAAACGCTCCTTTATCAATTTTTTTAATTCAAAATTTGCTTGTTTCGAAATTCGGACAGAATCAGTTCTCATATATGAAATTAATCCAATATTTTTCCCACTTACTTCCACGCCTTCATATAATTGTTGAGCAATTCGCATAGTTTTTTTAGGAGAAAAACCGAGAATTTTTGACGCATCTTGTTGCAAAGTACTTGTGATATAAGCAGGAAATGGCGATTGTTCCTTGCTTTTCTGTTCAAATTTTTGAACAATATATTTTGCCTTCTCTAATTTATCAAATATTTTTTTTGCTTCTGATTCACTTTTTATTTCAAGTTTTTTGCTATTATATTTTTCCAAATTTGCCGTAAATTTACTTCCTTTTTCAAGTTCTGCTTCGATTTTCCAATATTCTTCCGGAATGAAATTTTTAATTTTTTCTTCTTTTTCACAAATCAAGCGTAAAGCAACAGTTTGAACTCTTCCAGCAGACAATTTTTTTGCAATAACTTTCCACAAAATTGGACTCGCCTTGTAGCCCACAATTCTATCCAAAATTCTTCTCGCCTGTTGAGCATTTACTTTGTTTTCATCGACATATCCCGGCGCTTTTATAGATTGCTGAATTGCACTTTTAGTAATTTCATTGAAAACAACTCTGTAAATCGAACTTTCTGGAATAGATTTTTTCAAAATTTCTTTCAGATGCCAAGCAATTGCTTCACCTTCACGGTCATTATCAGAAGCGATAAAGACCTTTTCACTCCCTTTGGCCTTTTCTTTTATTTTGTTAACAATCTTTCGTTTGTCAGAATTCAAAACATAATGTGGCTTGAAATTATTTTCAATATCTATTCCAAATTCTTTTGTTGGTAAATCGCGTATATGCCCCATTGAAGCGATTATTTCAAATTCTTTATTCAGAAAACGATAGATAGTTTTTGATTTGGTTGGCGATTCAACAATCATTAAATTTTTTGGCATTTTTCCTCTTTATTAAATTTTTTCTCAACCTTTTTTTCCACAACAATGCTTGAATTTTTTACCACTTCCGCAAGGGCAAGGTTCATTTCTTCCGACTTTTTGACTAATTATTGGTTTTAATTTTTGAATATTTTCTTCCCCATTTTGCGATGTTTTTGGTCGCTCTTGATTTGAAGTTTGGATGCCAAATGCTTTTCGTTCAGAATGTGAAAGTTGAACATTTTTATCCTCTTTTTTCGTTAGATGATATATTGTAGGATAGAGCGTGAAAACATTTTTAATTACCTTCTCCTTTATCGTATCAATCAGGTTTAGAAATAGTTCGTAACTCTCTCGCTTGTACTCAATTAGCGGATCTTTCTGAGCGTATGCTCGAAGTCCCATTCCCTCTTTCAATCTATCCATTTCATACAGATGATTCTTCCATTCCGAATCGACTACTTTAAGTAATGAATATCGTTCAAGATCCCTTTGGTGCTCTTCAAAATTCTTCTCTTTGGCTTGATATGCGTCATTCAACTGAGAAACAATTTCATCGATTAATGCATCTTTAGAATTTATTGTTTCGGAATTTAGCGTGATTGCGACACCGAATTCATTGTCGAACCATCTTGAAATATCTTCAATTGGCCAATTTTCCTCATATTGAGATTTACCAACAAATTCGTAAACTCTATTCTCAACGACATCTGTCAGCATTTCAATAATTTCCTGGCGAAGATTGAAACCTTTCAAAACTTTTCTCCGATATGAGTAAATCACCTCTCGTTGCTGATTCATTACATCGTCATACTTAATCAGCTGTTTTCTGATTTCAAAATTATGCGCTTCAACTCTTTTTTGCGCATTTTCAACAGCTTTTGTCATCCATGGATGTTTGATAGCTTCGCCATCTTTCAATCCCATTTTAGTCATCAAATTTGCAATTCGTTCTGAGCCAAAAATACGCATCAGGTCGTCTTCTAATGAGATATAAAATTTTGAACAACCTGGGTCACCTTGCCGTCCACTTCGCCCTCTTAATTGCCTGTCGATTCTACGACTTTCATGCCGCTCTGTTCCGATAACTTGAAGTCCACAAGGAACATTTTTGTGACAATTATCTGAATTTTCTGGTGCATTTTCCCCAGCACTTTTTATATTATTAATATTTTTTATAACGCAATTTTGACATCGAACAACGCCTTTACCAAGTTTTATATCAGTTCCGCGACCAGCCATATTTGTTGCGATTGTAATCGAACCAGATTCGCCAGCATATCTAACGACTTCCGCTTCTTTTTGGTGATATTTCGCATTTAAAACTTCGTGTGGAATTCCTTTTCTTTTCAATAATCTGCTTATAATTTCTGAAACTTCAACTGAAATTGTTCCGACTAAAACAGGTCTTCTATCTGAATAACATCGCGCAATTTCCTCGATAATGGCATTATATTTCTCCTTTTTCGTTCGGAAAATAACATCATCATAATCGATTCGACGAATTGGTTCATTTGTCGGAATTTCGATTGTTGGAAGTTTGTAAATCTCGTTGAATTCAGTAGATTCGGTTGTGGCTGTGCCGGTCATTCCTGATAATTTAGAATACATTCTGAAATAATTTTGTAGTGTTATTGTCGCGAGAGTTTGAGTCGCCTTCTGAATATGAACTTTCTCTTTTGCTTCCAACGCTTGATGAAGTCCTTCACTAAACCTTCTGCCGGGCATTAATCTGCCGGTGAACTGGTCAACGATAATTACCCTATCGTCCTTCACAATGTACTCGACATCCTTCTCAAACAGCGAAAAAGCAACAATCATTTGTTTGATATTATGTAATTTTTCATTCTTTTCTAAAAATTCTTCCTGAACTTTTTGTTTTTTTGTTTGCTTTTCTGAAGTTGATAAATTTTCCTGAGCATCAATTTTTTCAATCTCTTCATCCAAATCTGGCATAACGAAGAGCGATTTATCATATTTGGAGAGTTCATCTTGCCCTTTTTCATTCAATTCAGCGCTATGTTTTCCCTCCTCGATATAATAAAAAAGTTCCTCGTCGATGAGATGAAGTTTTTTTTCACGAAGATATTGACCTTCGACTTCGTTCATATACTTTTTATATTTTCCTTCTTTGATGATTTTTAGAAATTTTTTATACTTTGGTGCTGCACGCTTTATAGTAAGCAATTTAGTGCCAAATTCAAACGAATTATCATCAATTTTATTATTTTTTAGCATTGAATCAATTTCCGAAAGAATATCGTTCACAAGATTCAACTGTTTCTTTACCAGCTGTCGTATTTGCGGAGCTAATTCACGATAATAATTTTTCGAATCCTCAACTGCACCAGAAATAATAAGTGGCGTTCTCGCTTCGTCAATAAGAACGCTGTCGGCTTCATCAACAATGCAATAGAAATACTCTCTCTGAACAACTCCTTCAGGCGAAATTGACATATTGTCACGAAGATAATCGAATCCGAATTCGTTATTTGTGCCATAAGTGATGTCGCATTGATACTGCGCTTTTTTCTCCTCAAAATCCATATCAGAATATAGACATCCAACTGTCATACCGAGAAATTTATAGATTTCCTCCATCCATTCTGCATCTCGTTGAGCAAGATAATCGTTGACTGTCACGATATGTGCGCTTTTTCCGATGAGTGCATTTAAGTAAAGTGGCATTGTTGCAGCAAGCGTTTTTCCTTCACCTGTCTTCATTTCGGCGATTTGTCCTTGATGAAGTGCGATTGCTCCGACAAGTTGGACATCATACGGAATCATTCCCCATTCTATTTCGTGACCGCGAACTAACCATTTTTTACCAACAAGACGGTGACAAACTTCTTTTACAACGGCAAATGCTTCTGGCAAAATTTCATTCAGAATTTCTTCAATTGCAGTTTCTAATTTCTCCTTTGCATCATCAATTTCATTACCAATTTTATCTTTTTCATCTTCATCGACTGTCGCATCATACTCTTTTTCCAATTGGTTCAAATTGTTTTGTCTATCCGAAATATATTCGTTAATTTTTTGCTTGAATTCACCAGTTTTTGCAGACAAATCCTCATCAGAAAGTGAAGACAATTTTTCAAATTCCACATTAATTTTATCAATAATTGGACGCATCTTTTTCATTTCTCTTTCAAAATGCGAGCCAAATAATTTTGTTAAATATTTTTGTATCATCTTATGATGTAAATTTATATCAACTGATTTTCAATCGAAAAACCTGATTTCGAAATGAATTAATTATTCGTTTCCAGAAGAGTTTGCAATTCACTTTTATACTTTATCAAATTTTGATTTTCAGGTTCCCTTTCAAGAAGTTTGCCAATAAATGTCAAGCCAGTTTTATATTTTTTGTTTTCTTTACAAATATCTAAATAATGCGACAGAAAAAATTCTTCATTTGGATTTTTTTCAAGATAATTTTCGAGCAAAGGAAGAGTTTTCTCGATATCGTTACTTTTCTCCAAATAATTTAACGCCATAAAGACAATTTGGTCATCATCTGGATATTCTTCAATCAGCGGAATAAGCGTATTGTAAGCATTTTCATAGTCCTGAATTTTAGAATAAAGTTGCGCAAGACTCGACAAATATCTAGTTGTATCTTTGATAAACTTGAATGAAATTTTCATATATTTGATAGCATTCTCATAATCTTTATTTTCATAAAAAACAGTTGACATTCGCATATAATCAGCGCCGTAATTATTCAATAAACGTTTCATATTTTCATCTTTATACAAATTTTCATTAAAGATTGAAGAATATTTGAAGACATTTTCAATATTATGATTCAATCGAGCGGCGTCAATCTGATATCTTCCTTTTGTCTCAACTAATCTATCCGCCATTCCTTCGCTCTGAAGATATTGGTTAAAGCCGACATTATCGCCAACTGTAACAGCAAAATAAATTGGCCTTTTGCCAAAATTGTCTCTGATAATTTGCAAAACCATTTGGTCCTTTACATACAAAATTTTTCCTTTTTTCAATTTTATTTTGATATTTCCAGTACGAAATATTGCATCTTCGGAAAGTCGAAATGGAGTGAGTGCATCGATTTGAGAATCGCTTAATCTGATATCAATTCCCTCATAATCGCGCAACTGCTTGATATACCAAGGAGTATTGAGCAAACTAAGATTTGCGATGCTCACATCGGTTCTGATTCCCTCTAAATTCTCTTTTGCTTTATAAGCTTTATGGAGCAATTTTTTAGTTCGAGATGAAATTTTTTTTGTATTAGTTGCTGATTTTCCTGTAATTTCCTGAAACTTTAGACTATCATCTTCAAGAAAATACGCTTCTGTGTTTGGATCATAAACTGCTTGCGCACACCATAATGGGAATGTATCGTTGTCGCCATTTGTGAAAATAATTGCGTTTCTATCAAGTCCATTCAAAAAATTTGACCCATATTCGAGAGAAAGCAATTCTTCACTTCTGTCTAACTTATGATAATGCGAAGCCATATTCACAACTGGTAAAATGAGAAGAATTATCGCTAAAAGGATACTGACTTTTTTGCTTTTTTTAGAAATAATTTTTACAATTGCAAGTGCCCCAATTCCCATCCAATATGCCCAGAACATATAAGCAGTAATGAAAAAATAAGGACGCACTCTTGGTTCGTGGTCAGAAATATTCATAACAAAAACCATTGCAAAACTTGCCATAAAAAATAGAGAAAATAAGTAAACAAACGAGCGTTTGCTATTTTTGAATTGGAACATTACGCCGAGCACACCCAACGATACAACAAATAATTGAGCAAGATTGTGTAAGAAATTTTTGGGGAGATTAATTGCTTTTGAAATTGTCTCGCTATCAAAAAACTGCCAACTAAAATATCTTGTAAATTGAACTGTAAATTGATACCATAATTGTTTCAAAAATGAAAATGGAAGCAACGGATAACCCAATTTACTTGCCTCGACATTTCGTGTAAACATACTTGTCGGACCATATTGTTTTCGAAAAATATAATCCATAAATCGCTGCCAATTAGATGGATCTCCTTCATTGATAAACGGATGTGTAGATGCTCTGATTGGTAGAATTAAGTGCGATGAAATTCCAATAATAACAATAACAAGCGCGAAAATCCAAACTTTTGTTTCGACATAATTTCGTAAATAATAGATAAGAATAGTTATGACAAAAATTGCGAATGCATATTTGCTAATACTTCCGTGACCGATTTCAGATCCAATAAGATAGAAAAAACCATAAATTGTGAATGATATTCCTAAAAAGAGAAGTGCTTTTTTTACGAACGTTTTATCAAATTTTATTAGTTGAAAAACGGCAATGAATAAGATTGCAGGAGCAATTTGCAAAGTTGTTTGATGAACGCAAAATCCAAGAAAGAACAGAAAAATTATAAGAAGCAAAATGTTTTGATGGTCGAAATCTTTTGACTTTTCCGTCCATATTAATGTCAGCCAAACAATCAATGTTATGAAAAATGCCAATCCGCCATAGACCTCTGCTTCGATTGCATTTGTCCAAAATTCTGCAGAGAATGCGACAAAAAGTGCTCCAATAATTCCAGCAAAATAAGCAAAAAATGATTTTTTTTCCCAAATCGAAACCAATTTGACAATTATAAGATAGGAAAAAAGTACGGCAAAGCAGCAAAAAATTATCGAAAGTAAACTCACACTTTGTGCATCAGAAATTCCGAGCGGAAGCATTGTTATTAATTTTCCTAAAATGATGTAAAATGGATTTCCTGGCGGATGCGGAACTCCAAGAATGCTACTACAAGTTATGTATTCTCCGCAATCCCAGAAAGATATCGATGCTGGCATCGTCTTAAAAAATATAATAAAACTAATTGCAAAAATAATAAATCCAATAAAAGCGTTAATTTTTTTATTGACTTTCGACATTTTTATTTTCCTAAATTTTTCATCACTTGATTGGATTATTTAGTTTTTCCTTTTATTGCTTCGATAGGACATTCGGGCAAACATATTCCGCAATCAATGCAAATTTCGATAATGATGTATTGAGTTTCATCTTCGACGATTGCATTTTCGGGACAAACATCTGCACAAACTCCACATTTTATACAATCTGACGTAATTACAAAAGCCATATTTTGCTAAATCTCCATAATTTCATCACTTTTTTTAGTGAGAATTTCATCAATTTTTTCTATAAATTCGTCAGTAATTTCTTGGATTTTATCCAACCCATCCAGTTGAGAATCTTCAGAAATTTCACTTTTTTTTTCCATTTGTTTAATTTCATCATTGAAATTTCTGCGTGTATTTCTGACTGCAATTTTAGCATCTTCACCAGAATTTTTTACAATTTTTACGAGTTCTTTCCGCCTATCTTCCGTCAAAGATGGGAAAGTCAATCTAACAATATTCCCATCGTTTTGTGGTGTTATTCCGATATCAGAAGCCAAAATTGCTTTTTCGATTTCTGACAATAATGTCTTCTCCCACGGCCGAATCACGATAAGGCGAGCTTCAGGAACAGAAATTGTCCCAATGTGATTTAACGGAGTTTGTTGCCCATAATAATCGACAGTAATCGATTCCAAAAGTGAAATATTTGCTTTTCCTGTCCGAATCTTTGAAATTTCGTGTTTAAACGCTTCAATGCATTGCTGCATTTTTTTTCTACTATTTTTGTAGACGCTCTCTAATTCTGCCATAATATCCTCATTCAATTTTTTAGTCTGAAACTTATAATTATATCAGAAAAATGTAACTACAAAATTTTGTTAGTTACGAAATTATGCTACCAAAATTTTCTTCGCAAATAGCTTTTTTGATACTTCCAGAATTTTTTATATTGAAAACTTTTATCGGAAGATGAAATTCCTTCGCAAGAGATATGGCAGTCAAATCCATTACTTTCAAATTTTTGCTAATATAATCATCAAACGAAATTCTTTTTATTAAATTTGCATCAGAATATTTTACAGGATCTTTATCATAAATTCCATCGACTTTTGTGCCTTTAATTACAATATCCGCATTGATTTCGAGGGCACGTAAAATTGCTGCTGTATCTGTAGTGAAAAATGGATTTCCAGTTCCGCCAGCAAAAATTAAAATCGCTTCAGATTCTATTTCAGAAATGGCTTTTTCGGCATTGAAAACGACTCCGATTTCTGCAATTTTTCTTGAAGTAAATATTGTGGCGATTGAATTCATTTCACGAAATTTATCGGCGAGAGCGATTGAATTTTGTACTGTTGCAAGCATTCCGATATCATCAGCAGAAAATCTCAGCATCTCTTGATTTGAAGCACCGCGAAAAAAATTTCCACCGCCGACAACAATTCCAATTTCAATTCCGTCATTATGAATTTCGAGCAATTCGCTTGAAATTCTTTCGATAGCCGAGTTGTCAATTCCAAAGGATTTCTCGCCTTGCAATATTTCGCCGCTGAGTTTTACTAATATTCTTTTATAATTTCTCAATTTTATTTCTTAATTTGAAATCTCGAAAACCGTCCAATCGTGATATTTTCCCCAAATTCGACAATAGTTTCAGTCAAAAATTGTTCGACAGTTTTCTCTTCGTCCATAATAAGTGATTGTTTAAGAAGACAATTTTCTTTGAAGTATTTTTTCAATTTTCCTTCTACAATTTTGTCGATGATTTTTTCAGGTTTTCCTGATTTTATTGCCTGCTTTTTGTAAATTTCTTTCTCTTCATCAATAATTTTTTTATCGACATCTTCAGTTGTAATTGAAATCGGATTTGTCGCAGCGATGTGCATTGAGATGTTCTTTGCTATTTTTTGGAATTTTTCATTTTTGGCAACAAAATCGGTTTCGCAATTGAGTTCAAGAAGAACGCCAATTTTTGCTCCCGAATGAATATAGGAATAAATGATTCCCTCTTTTGCTTCTCGTGAAGCTTTTTTGGCAGCTTTTACAACTCCACTTTCTCGCAAAATTTTAATCGCTTTATCAATATCACCTTTCGCTTCTTTTAATGCTTTTTTGCAATCCATCAAGCCGACATTTGTTTTGTCGCGCAATTCCTTAACCATTTTTGCAGTGATTTCCATTCTATCTCCAATCAATAATTTTATTTATTGTGAACCAAGCCACGATGAATTTTCAATCCTCTTTTGGATTTGAATTCCTTGTTACATTCTTCACAAATATATGTTTCTTCCTCTTCAGTTTCTGAACTTTCTTTTTCATCTTTTTCGGTAGTTTTTGATTTTTTTACTTTCTTTTTTTCCTTTTTTGGTTTAGATTCTTTTTCAATTTCTTCTGGTTCTACTTTTTTCTCTTCAGAAATTTCCTCTTCTTTTGATGCTTCAACTTCTTCAAAAATTTCATTTTCCTCGGGTGCTTTATCTTTTTCAGATTTTTCAGGAATTTCATTTTCAGCTTTTAGAATTGAATCAATATCTCCACCTTCAGAAGCAATTTTTTTCCCTTCGATAATTGCTTCCGCCATTGTTTCTGAAATTAAATTTACAGATTTCATTGCGTCGTCATTTGCTGGAATAACATAATCGATCCCGTCAGGATTGCAATTTGTGTCGACCATTGCTACAATTGGAATTTTTAAGTTTTGTGCTTCTTTTACAGCATATTTTTCAGTAAGAATATCTGCAATGAAAAGCGCATCCGGTGGCGTATCCATCTCTCTAATTCCACCGAGAGCATTCATAATTTTATCATATTTTCTCTGCATTTTCAGAATTTCAAGTTTTGTGAATTTTTCAATTTCACCAGAATCCTGCAGTTGCTCAAATTGGTCGAGATTAGAGATGCTATTTCGGATTGTGTTCAGATTTGTCAGCGTTCCACCATACCATCGATGTGAAATATAGAACTCTCCGCATTTTTGAGCGGCACTTTCAATTCCATCAGATGTCTGCTTTTTCGTTCCGACAAAAAGAATTCTTTTTCCTTTTGCAGCCAATTCTCTGAAAAAATAATACGCTTGATTGATGGCTTCTAATGTCTGTTTCAAATCGATAATGTGAATATCGTTCTTTTTGATGAAGATATATTTCTTCATCTTAGGATTCCATCGCCTTGTCTGATGCCCGAAATGTACTCCAGATTCGAGCAAACTTTTCATCTTTATTACACTCAATTTATCCTCCAACGGTTTTTTTCTTAATTTCCTCAAAGACACTTATATCCACAAAATTTGCAGACACCGTTTGTATCTTAGAAATTAAGTTAGTTTTTATCTCTTAGAATGCTGATAAGCTTTTCGCGCCTTTGCGAGCCCGTATTTTCTTCGTTCTTTTACACGAGAATCACGAGTTAACAGACCAGCTTTTTTAAGGTCAGGTCGCAAATCTGGGTCATATTCAATAATTGCGCGACTAATTCCGAGACGAATTGCACCAGCTTGACCAGCCAATCCGCCACCTTTTACATTAACTTTTACATCAAATTTATCTGACATATCAATTATCTTAAAAGGTTCTTCGATAATCATTTCCAAAGTTTCGCGATGCAGATAATCTTTCATCGGTCGATTATTAATAATCCTTTTTCCAGTTCCTTGCGAAACTAGAACGCGCGCTACAGATTTTTTTCTTCTTCCAATCGCATTAAAATATTGCATTGTTTTCTCCTAAATTATTATGAAATAGGTTTTGGACTTTGAGCTTTATGATTATGATTATTTCCTTCATAAATTTTCAATCGTTTCAACATATTTTTCCTCAATTTGTTTTTTGGAAGCATTCCATTTACTGCATGATAAAGCACTTTTGTGGAATCGTTTTCTGTAAATTTTTCGTATGAGGAAATTTTAAGTCCACTCGGATAACCAGAATATTTTTTGTAAGTTTTGTTTTCCGTTTTGTTGCCAGTTAACTTAATTTTTTTTGCATTTATCACAACAACGAAATCACCCATATCAAAAAATGGTGTATAAGTTGGCTTATGTTTGCCTGACAATAATTCTGCAATTTGAGTACTCAAACGCCCCAAAACTTTATTGGAAGCATCGATGAGAAACCATTCGTGCTCAATTTCATTTACTTTCGGTAATGATGTCTTCATAATTTTACTCTCACACTTTCATATAAATTTTTACCAAAAAGTTTTATGTTCAAACTCTCTGTCAAGTTTCTATCTGTGATAAAACTGAAAATAAAAAAATTGACAATCTAAATCAGCAAATTTTTTATTAAAAATTCAAAAATGAATTGCAACCAAATGTAGGAGAAAGTATGAAGAAAGAGTTCCCAATTTATGTCGGAAATACGGCAATTAAAAATTTGAAGACTAAAGAGATAAAATGCTCATTTGATGAAAATTTAGTCGGAATTATTAATCTTGCTGAAGCGAAACATATTGAATCTGCGATAGAAAAAGCGAGTAAAATTTTCCAAATTTCAAAGAAAATGCCAACATACGAACGAGCAAAAATTTTAAAAAATATTGCTACCGAAATTGAAAATAAGAGTAATAATTTTTCCAAAATTTTGGCTTTGGAATGTGCGAAAAATATTAATTTTGCAAGAGCAGAAGTAAAAAGAGCTATCCAAACATTTACGATTGCAAGCGAAGAATGCAAAAGAATCGATGGCGAATATTTTAATCTTGATACGACACAAAAAGGTAAAGGCAAATTTGCATTGGTGAAAAGATTTCCAATCGGACCAGTACTTGGAATATCGCCATTTAATTTCCCTTTGAATTTAGTCGCACACAAAATGGCACCAGCACTTGCTGTTGGCAATCCGATAATAATTAAGCCGTCTTCTTTAGCTCCAATTTCTTCTCTTTTATTAGCTGAAATTGTTGTGAAATATGTTCCAGACGGGATGATTTCTATTTTGCCTTGTGCCGGAAAAGATATCGAAAGTGCTGTCCGAGATGCAAGAATAAAAATGGTAAGTTTTACTGGAAGTCCGCCTGTTGGTTGGCAATTGAAAAAAATTTGTGGCAAGAAAAAGATTTGTCTGGAATTAGGTGGAAATTCTGGTTTAATAATTGATAAAGATTGTAATATTGAAATCGCACTAGAAAAAGCAATCATCGGAAGTTTTGCGTATGTTGGACAGGTCTGTATTCACACTCAAAGAATTTATGTGCATAAAAAAAATTATGATGATTTTTTATCAAAATTTGTGGAAAAAGCAAAAAATCTAAAAAGTGGTCATCCGTTAGATGAGAAAGGTTTTTTGAATCCTATGATTACCGAACAAGAAGCGATTCGTGCTGAAGAATGGACAAATGATGCGGTTAAAAAAGGTGCAAAAATTCTTTGTGGCGGAAAACGAAACGGAGCAAATTTTTCTGCAACCATTCTAACTAAAACCACACCAAAAATGAAAGTGGAATGCAGAGAAGTTTTCGCTCCAATAGTTACTATCAAGGAGTTTGAAGATTTCAATGATGTGATTAAAATGGTTAATAATTCAGATTACGGACTTCAAGCAGGTCTGTTTTCAAACAATATGAAAAATATTTTTTATGCGTTTGAAAATTTAGAAGTTGGTGGCGTAGTTATTAACGACACTCCGACTTTTCGTGTTGACCAGATGCCTTATGGCGGAATAAAAAATTCTGGTTTTGGCAGAGAAGGGGTGAAATACACGATGCAAGAGATGACAGAAATGAAATTGTTGGTTTTATGATGAGATTTATTCTTCGATTGCTTCTACATTTGCGCGTGGAATTACGATTTCCTTTCCATCTTTCACTTTCGCTTTTAGAATTCTAACCTTTGTTTCACTCTGCACTATTTCCAAATTTTCTGGCAATGCTGTAACCGTGCATATTTTACCAAAATTCGGCTCGCGGATAATTCGGATTTGACTACCAATTTTCAGACCTGTGACTTCTTTTTCCTCAACTTTTAATTCTTCTTGTTTGAATGGAATTGGGATGATGATTTCCGGTCGCATTACGCCAGCTCTAATTTGTGTTTTTCCGTGCATCGAAGCTTCATAACCTTCGAAATCTTTCAGCAAATTGAAAGTTTTTTCAGCCATTTTTATCGAACCGAAACCTTCTGTAATCACGAGAGTAATTCCTTTATTTTCGTGGCCAGTAATCGCGACACCGATATCGAATCCCAAAAATTCCTTCAAATCTTTATCATCAATTCCGCCAACAACAATTCCCTTTGCTTTGACTTTTAGTGCTTTTTGTATAGCGGAAAAAGTGACAAATGAGCCACCGATAATAATTTTATCCTGAAATGAATCATCAATCAAATCAGGAGTAAACGCATCTTTGGGAAATTTTACAGCTACTTTAATTTCACCGGTAATTTCTCCACCAATTCCGAAAATTCCTTGAACATATGCGGATTTATTTTCAATTTCCACACCTTCATTTTCGTAAACTTTACTAATAATTCCATCGATAAATGCTTTGATTTCAATTGGAACAGGCGGTTCGCGCAGGAGCACTTGTCCTGTAATTGAAGAAATATTTTCGATTGTTCCGTCAAATGGTGAAATAACTTTGCTTTTGAAAAGTCCAAAAAAAGCTTTACTTAAAGCAATGACTTCGCCTTTTTTGATTTTATCTCCCAACTTTTTTAACATTTTTCCCGGAACATCACTCGGCTGAACACCTAATTTTGTTCCAACATTTAAAGATGTGACATCTCCCGGCAAATCAGTTCTGGCAACGACATCATCAGCTTTTACTTTATCGTCTTTTTTCACAACAACATTTCCTTTGAGCGGTAAAATTCTATCTTTTTTGAGAATAATATTTTTACTTATTGTCAATCCAGGCGTATATGTTTGAGCCATTTTTTCCTCCTATTTGAACCAATCTTCTGGATAAATTTCTAATGCTTTCAGCCATTTTTTTAGATTATCGATTCGTTCTGAATGCTTATCTGACAAATTTATGCTCATAACATTTTTATTGAGTTTTTCATCGAAATGTTCTTCGCGTCCGCGAGTATCGATAATAATTCCGACAACACCGCCAGAAATTTCTGTATTGATTTCATTATTTTTTCCAGCACCGAGATCGGTTCCAGAAAGTGGTTTTAATGTTGCTTTCGCCTTTTGCCCAAGGCCGAGTTTAAGAAGAATCATCTCACCAAATTTTATATTTTCTTCAAAAGTTTTATTCGGCAATTCGATTTTCGCATAAAGCGCATTTTTCCCATTTTTGAATTTTCCTTTTGGAGCAATGCAAGTTCCGAGGTGAACGAGACAATCTTTTTCGAAAACTTCAATCGCTGCTTTTTCGCTAATTGTCGAAAGAACACCCAATTGTGGCATCATAAAAATACTATCGACCGCGAGTTTCGTGATTCCTTCTGGAAGAAATCCATCAATTAGCATCATTGCAGCTTGATTTCTGCGCGGAGCATGAGAAAGAACTCCCCCACTCCCAACGAGAATATCGAGTGACATCATATTTACAACAGTTTCTCCTGAAGCACTTTGAGCAAAAGCATCTGCGATTTCACTCTCTTTTTGGGTACCTTTCAAGGTAACGGCGAATTCTTTGTGTTGCTCGAAAGCTAATCGTAATGCTTCTTTCGCGATAGCTTGTTCAAGAATTAATTCATTCATTAGAAATGGAATCGTCGTTGGTCTAATCATTTTATTCTTTATCATATTGCGCAATTTTTTGATTTCGATATCAAAAGGAACCCAACGCATAATGTTATCAATTCCAGTGGAAGCCAAAACATTTGAGATGCTGTAACTCATTCCGAGATTAGCACTTACGGTTCTGTTGAATATCTGATCTTCTGTAAAAACTGAGAAAATATCAGTTGTCGCACCGCCAATATCGACACCGACTACTTCAATTTTTTCTAATTTTGCAATTGTCTTCATAATGTTTCCGACAGCACCTGGCGTGGGCATAATGGGAACTTGAATCAGTTTGCCATCGTTATTTTCGGTAACTGTCCAAGACATTAATTTTTTATAACCGGGAGCTTGAGCCATAACATGTTCCATAAAGAGGTCGTGAATTTTATCTCTTGCTGGACCGAGATTTTCTCTTTCGAGAACTGGGCGAATATTGTCAGTTATAATCAAATCTGTTTTTTTATCGAGATTCTCTTTTACAAAATCTCGAGCTTTGATATTTCCAGAAAAAATAACTGGCAATTTGTAACTCGAACCCAATCTTGGTTTTGGATCGGCAGCCGAGATGATTTCTGCAAGTTCTGCAACATGTTTCGTCGTTCCGCCATCAATTCCACCTGAAAGGAGAATCATATCAGGTCGCAAATGGCGTATTCGTTCAATTTGCTGATGTGGCAATCTCTTATCGTTGCTTGCGAGGACATCCATTACAATTGCACCCGCTCCGAGTGCTGCTCTTTGAGCACTTTCGGCTGTCATACTCTTCACAACGCCAGCAACCATCATCTGCAAACCTCCACCAGCACTGCTTGTTGAGACATAAGCATCAACTCCGAAATCACCTTTTTGTGGAACAATTATTTTCCCATTTTTCAAAATTTTTCTCTTTTTATCACCTTTCAAATGGACTAAATCTTCCACCTCTTCAACGGCGTTAAGAACTCCCTTTGTCACATCGTCGAAAGGTGCTTCGACTGTGGTTGGCGCTTCCCCTCGTACAATTAATCTATACACACCATCGATTTTTTCGATCAAAATTGCTTTCGTTGTTGTGCTTCCGCAATCTGTAGCCAAAATTGATTTCAGTTCCGTGCTCATCAATCCTCCATTTTATTCAACTTTTTTAATGCTTTCTTTTTCATTTTTATCTCTTTTCTTTTCCTTTTTTCTTCTTTCAACTTTTTATGAAACTCAGCATCGTATTCGTCCATTTTTTTGATAAGATATTTGATATTTTCTTTATCTTCGATAGCACACGCAAGTTTTTGATATTCATCTGCTTTAAAAATTAATTCCGCAAATGGAGCAATAAAATACAAAAATTGGCTTGCGAGAAAATTTAGCGGCATCACAGATTCGACAAACATAATTGATGCAGAACCCATTTTTCTTTCAACAACAAATTTTGCAGCTTTATCCATAAGTTTATGCGCTTCCTCTTTTGAAATTTCCAAAATCATAAATTATGCTCTCACAATCGAAGAAGCGTACACTTTTTCTGCTCCATTATTTTTCAAAACTGATGCTATCGATTTCATTGTTGAACCTGTTGTGAAAACATCGTCAACAATCAATAATCTCTTATTCTTAACTAAAGAAATATCCTTTATCACAAATGCATTCCCGACATTTTTTTCTCTTTCTTCTTTACATAATTTGGTTTGACTTTTTGTATATTTTTTTCTTTTTACAGCAGAATTTTTTAATGGAATTTGCAATTTTTTTGAAACACTTTTTCCTAAAATTCTTGCTTGATTAAATCCTCTTTCTCGTTTTTTTATATGATGCAACGGAACTGGCAAAATGTAATCAACATCGGAAATGAATGAATAACGAGACAATTTTTCTGCCAAAATTTCTCCTAAATATTTTCCAATTTTTTTGAATTCTTCGTATTTATAGCAATGAATTAAATTTTGAATAACTTTGTCAAATTCAAATACCGAAATAAATCCATCAAAAAATAATTCTTTCTTACAAGATTCACAAATTCCATTTTTAGAAGTATTTTCACCGCAACAAAAGCATTTTCCTTCATCGATCATAACAAGATTTTTCTCGCATTTTTCACAAATATATTTTTTTTCAGTCAACTTTTCTTTGCAAATAAAACAGATATTTGAAAAAAAAAGATCTACAATTTGATTGAGAATTTCCACATTTTCTCTTATTTATCAGCAAAAACTCTTTTGAAAATAAAATTTATATTTTTTGTAAATTTATCGAAATTGAACATTTTTTTTAATTCATCAAAATTTATTATTTTCAGCAATTCTTTATCTTCTGATAACACCTTTTCAAATGACATATTTTCATTCCAACATTTCATTGCACATCGTTGAACGATTTTATATGCTGTTTCTCGCGTGACATTCTTTTTTGTCAATTCCAATAAAATTGTTTGCGAGAAAATCAGTCCATTTGTCAACTCCATATTTCGCTTCATTTCTTCAGGTATCACTTTAAGATTTTTTACTAACTTACTTGCCTTCAATAACATATAGTGTATTAATATTGTTGAATCTGGAATAATAATTCTTTCGGTTGAAGAATGACTTATATCCCTTTCGTGCCATAGTGCGTTATTCTCAAATGCAGTTAAGGAATTACTTCTCAAAATTCTTGCAAGTCCACAAAGTTGTTCGCTGAGAATCGGATTTTTCTTATGCGGCATTGCAGACGAGCCCTTCTGATTTTTTGTGAATCCTTCTTCAACTTCGTGAATTTCTGTTCGCTGTAATCCGCGTATTTCGAGAGCAATTTTCTCAATCGTGCTTCCTACTATTGCTAAAGTTGAAATATACTGAGCATATCTATCTCTCTGAATAATCTGATTTGAAATGTTCACCGATTTTAATCCCATTTTTTTGCAGACATATTTCTCAATAAATGGTTCGATATGAACGTAATTTCCGACTGCTCCTGAGATTTGTCCAACTGAAATATTTTCAATCGCAGATTTCATTCTTTTTATATTTCTCTGCATTTCATCAAACCAGAGCGCAAATTTCAATCCAAATGTCATCGGCTCAGCATGAATCCCATGTGAACGACCAATACAAAGCAGATTTTTGTATTTGTATGCTTTCTGTTTTAAGATTTCTGACAGATTCTTCATCTCATTCAAAATTAGATTCCCTGCCCTTTTCATCAAGCAAGAATTTGCCGTATCGATAATATCCGAAGAGGTCAATCCAAGATGAATAAATCGTGAAGAAGTGCCGACATATTGTGCCACATTTGTGAGAAATGCAATCACATCGTGATTCACTTTTTTCTCAATTTCCTCTATTTCATTCAATCTAAATTTTGCTTTTGACTTGATGTTTTGCAAATCATCATCTGGAATGAGATTGAGTTTATTCATTGCTTCGCAAGCCGCAATTTCAATCTCAAGCCATTTTTGGAATTTATTCTCCAAACTCCATATTTCAGACATTTCTGAAAAAGAATATCGTTTTATCATAATTACTCCACTTTAAGGAAAAAATTATTTTGTTTAATGCCATCATTTTTATTAATAATTTCCACATCGTTCGGTAATTGAAAAGAAAATATTTCATTTTTTATTTCATCAAATTTCCAATTATCAACTTCTAATTCAGCTTTTCTCTTGTTTTTGTAAAAGATAAAAATTTGATATGGTAAATTATTTCTAAAATTTGAAAATTCTATTTTTAAAGAATTTTGTTGAATTGAAATCAGTTGAAAATTTTTGTTAAAAGTAAATTTCATTTTTGATTTTGTTTCGATAGAATATTCATTTTTTTCTTTCTCAAAATTTGAAATTTCTGTTAAAATTTTATTGAATTCAAAGTTAAGTTTGAAATTTTCATTTTCCGAAAAAACATACAATTCTTTATTTTCTGGAAGAAATATTTGCAAAGAATCGACATACAATATTTTTGCATTTTGAGAAGGTAAAATTCCCATCAAACCTGCACCAAAAACATCTATTCGCAACTTATTATCTTTTTTTCTAAAGAGAAAATTTTCTTTCATCTCAAAATTTTTATATGAAAAATTTATTATTCCTGTTGCTGTGCAATTTTCCAAGAAAGAGAGATTTTGCAAAATTTTATTTTTAATCTCATTGACATTATATTCGTTTGGTTTTTGAAAAATACTGCATGAAATAATGAGAAAAATTTGGATAATCAAAAATATTTTTTTCATAAAAATAATCATTTGTCAAATTTTACATTGCTTACAAATTTATTTTCTTTAATATAAAATCGCCATTTTAAATTTAACGCATCTTTAATGCCTATTCTGCTCGACGAACCGATTGAACCTACTTTAGAACCGTCATCGTAAATTTTCACCCCTTTTCCCAATTTAGCACCATTTAAACTTTTATCAATTTTCAATGCTTGACATAATTTTCCAGGACCTGAGCAAAGCTTCGTAAGTTTATTAGTTTTCCGAATTTTTTGCAATTTGTCAATTTTATTTAATGGCTCAATTGCGCGGATCAAAACTGCGCCCGGTTTTCCTTCTTTTTCCGTTGTGAAATTAATACAATTGTACATTCCGTAAATCAAATAGATGTAAATATATCCGAAAGTGTCAAACATCAATTTGCTTCGTTCAGTTTTTTTAAATGCATGTGACGCTGGATCTTGTCCGTATGCCTCCACCTCGACAATCTTCCCCAAAAAACCATTTACAGAAATTACTTTCCCCAAAAGTTCTTGAGCCACAGAAAGTGTGTCTCGCTCAAAAAAATCTCTATTTAACTCTTTCATATATAATACAATTATTTTCGTGTGGAATAGCCGTGGTCCTTGGCAAAATATTGCAACGGAATTGCTAATCCCAAAGAATTAATGAAATTTTCATATTTTAGCTTTTTTATTTTTTCGAAAAATTGAGATAAATCCTATGATAGAAATTATAATCATCAAACCACTTAAAATCTGCCCCATTGTGAGAAAACCAATTAGAAAACCAAGTTGTGTGTCTGGTTCTCTGACAAATTCTACGAGAAATCTGAAAAATCCATACAGAAAGATAAAACTCCAAAACATAAAACCGCGTCTTAAATTTATCTTACTCAAAATCAAAAGTATAATAAAAAGCAAAATGCCCTCAAGAAAAAGTTCATACAATTGTGAAGGATGGCGAGCAAGATTCTCTCCTGGAAAAATCATTCCCCATGGCAAATTGGTCGGTCGTCCATATAATTCTCCATTGATAAAATTTCCAAATCTGCCAAATGCCAATCCGATTGGAGCAGCAATTACAGTTGGATCTGCGAGTTTGTAAAAATTGTAATGATGTTTTCTGCAAAAAAAATAACCAAACAGAATAGAGGCAATCATTCCGCCATGAAACGACATTCCGCCATGCCAAACTGCGAAAATTTCCAGCGGATTCCGAATACATTCCGTAAGATTGTAAAAAAGCACATATCCGAGCCGACCACCGATAATAACGCCGAGCATAATATAAAAAAACAGATTTTCAAAATCTGACTTTGAGATTTTTATATTTCGCTTTTTATACAAATTTTTCAAAAGAAAATAGCCAATCACAAAAGAAATGATATACATAAAACCATACCAACGAATCGTAAATGGTCCAATCGTTGCTATGTTTGGATTGATATTTGGGAAACTAATCTTTTTTCCTTTCTAATTAAATTATTAAAATAATTATTTATGCATCTTTATAAAAATTACAAATATTATGATGATATTTTTCCGTCAAGAAAATGATTAACAAAAATAAATAATCGAGAATAATTCCGTTTTCTTGACAAATAAAATCACATATAAATCTTTATTGCCAATTAGAATTGGAGTAAAAATGATTGAATTATACAAAACAGTAAATGGCAAACTTTCACAAATTGAATCTGTGAATTTTGGAGGAAAAAAATGAACTTATTAAAAAAGTTTCTGAAAGTTATAATTATCATTTTTTGTGTAGCGTTAATTCTATTGCTCATTTTAGCAATTTTGATGGGAGCATTCAACAAGGTAGAATTAGAACGGACACAAAGAGGACCCTATACCATTGCGTGTCTTTCACACACTGGACCATATCACCTCATCTATAAAAAAATTGAAAAAGTAGATTCCATCCTTTCTGAGCAAAAAATTGGCAAACTTTCTGCTTGTGGAATTTATTATGATAGTCCTGCCGAAGTTCCACAAAATTTGCTGAAAAGCAAAGGCGGATTTATTATTTCAAAAGAGACACAAATTGATAGCTCTCTTGTATTAGAAGTGGAAATCATTCCTCAGCGAGAAGTAATTTTGGCAAAATTCAAAGGTCATCCAGCAATTGCATCTCTAAAAATATATCCAGAAATCCACAAATGGTTAGAAAAAAATGAATATAGACCTTTTGGAGCTTGTTTAGAAATTTATTACGATGAAAAATTAGTTGAATGTGAAATGCCGATAAAATTACCGGAATAAATTGGATAAAGTTATTTATTCCATCAAACTCGCTGCACCAATAATCGCAGAATCCATTCCGAATTTACTTATCTCAATTTTGACATTATCGAAAATTCTTTTATAGGAATTTTTTTGGACAAATTTTTTCACAGGATCAAGTAAAAATTCTTTCATATTTGAAAGTCCACCACCAAAAACAATTACATCTAGATTTAGGAGATTGACAAGTCCGGCACACACAATTCCAAGTTTTTCAAAAGCAATTTCAAAAATACGAATTGCAGATTCATCTCCATTTAATGCCATTTTATGAAGTATCTCAACTGCAATTTTTTTACCAAATTTCTCTTCACTCATTTTTTCGATTGCGGTTGCAGAAGAATATGCTTCCAAACATCCTTTTTGGCCACAATTGCATTTTCTTCCATTTTGCACAACTTTGATATGTCCAATTTCTGAAGCGAATCCAGTTGAACCGTGATAAATTTTTCCATTCAAAATCAATCCACTTCCAATTCCTGTTCCAATTGTAATCCCAATTAAATTTTGTATCTTCTCATCTTTTCGCAAAACATATTCTCCCAGAGCAAAGCAATTTGCATCGTTCTTAACATAAATTGGTAGATTTACATCTTTCAGTTCATTTTGCAAATTGATTCCGTTCCAATCTGGCAAATTTGGCGGGTTATAAATATTTCCGCTTTTTCTATCAACAAGTCCAGGAACGCCTATTCCGATTGACTCTATATTGTATTTTTCTTTATATTTGTTAATTAGAAAGATAATTTTTTGAATTACAAAATCTCTACCTTTTTGTGATTCTGTCTCAACTGAATTCGTGATTTTTAATTCGTAATTTCTAATTTTTGACTTAAATTGAACAATTCCATATTTGATATTTGTTGCGCCAATATCAATTCCTAATCGCATCATATTTATCCCTTAACCATCGCATAAGCATTATGATTATGAATAGATTCTATGCTTTCGGCCTCGACTTTGTAAGATGTAATTTTATTATTATTTTTTAATTTTTTGGCAATTTCACGCACAACATCTTCAACAAATTTGGGATTTTGATAAGATTTTTCAGTAAGAAATTTTTCGTCTTCTCTTTTCAAAAGTGAATATACTTCAGCACTTCCAGATTTCTCAATAATTTCAATCAATTCTTCCAGCCAGATAAATTCATCAAAAGTGATTTTCGCCGTTACATAAGTCCTTTGATTGTGTGCGCCACTTTCGCTGATTTCCTTTGAACAAGGACACAAAGTTAAAACTGGAACTGTGACAGCCATCTCAAACACGAATTTTTTCTCAAGATGTGCGTC
Organism: Candidatus Cloacimonadota bacterium; assembly: GCA_014382495.1. Lineage (GTDB taxonomy): Bacteria > Cloacimonadota > Cloacimonadia > JGIOTU-2 > JGIOTU-2 > JACNJR01. The sequence goes on from JACNJR010000009.1 coordinate 24,804, forward strand.
AAATTGGCAATTATATGACATCAAAGATTCTTGCCCAGAAATTGGTGCTTTTTTCTTGATAAAATATGGAAATTTCAATTCGATATATGAAACATTAGCCTTCAATTTTTCTTTCATTTCAGTAAGGAGATTTTCGATATTATCAACAATCGTCTCTTCGTGATAATTGTTCAAAATTTCCACAAATCTGCTCATATGAGTTCCGCGATAATGATGTGGCAACTCAACGTACATATTGATTGTTGCGACAGTATTCTGTTTTCCCTGCTTTCGATCCTCAAGAACTATTGGATATTTCAATCCATTCACGCCAACTTTATTGATACCTATTTTTCTCTTATCCGACAAATTTTGAATATCTTTCATTTTTTTTATTTCACTTTAATTTTTTATATCACTTTTTTGAAAATCAAACTTATCAAAACCATTAGATTTTTTGTATTCCAAATTTCCATTTTTTTCGTACATTACTAATGCCTCGACATTTTCTAAAGCATTAGCAAGTTCAATTCCATTTTTTGGTCCCATCACAAAAATTGCGGTACACAAAGCATCTGCGGTGATTGCGTCTTTCGCAATAATCGTGACACAAACTGATTTATTCGCTGGAAGTCCAGTTTTCGGGTCTAAAATATGATGAATTCTTTTTCCATTTTCATAGAAATATCTCTCATAATCACCAGAAGTGACAATTGCCATATTTTGCACATTTATTGTCCCAAAAATTTTTTGAGTTTTTCGTGGATGTTGAATTCCGATTTTCCAATATTCATCCTCATTATTTTTCATAACAAAAAGGTCTCCGCCAGCGTCTACAGAAGCGTTTCCAATTCCTTGATTTCGCAAATATTCAATTACTTTATCAATAATAAAACCTTTTGCAATTCCTCCCAAATCTATGTGAATGTTTTTATTTTTCTTTATTAAATTATCTTTATCTAATTGCAGATTTTGAAAATTTACAAGTTCAATTTTTTGAGAAATCTCAGCAGCAGATGGCATTTTTTTATTTATAAAATCATATTCTTCCAAAATTGCTCCAATTGTGATATCAAATGCACCATCGCTAACTTTGCTAATTTGATTGGCTTTCTTTATTAATTGAAAAACTTTATCAGATAGTGGAATTATTTTTTTTGTAGATTTATTGATTTTATCAATCTCGTTTTTCGGTTGTGAGAGGGATAATTGGCTTTCGTATTTTTCAATTAGCGAAAAAGCAGAATCCAAAATCGCTCGTTTATTGGAAACATTATTCCGAATATCTATTGTGACAAAAGTTCCAAGTGCTGCTCGTGTCTCCTTTATTCCAATTTTATTTTCTTTGGGATTTTTTTCTTGCGTTATTCTGACATATGCTACAATCAAAAGTAGGATAATAAATATCGTTTGAATTATTCTTTTTTTCATAATATTTTCACTGCTGTAAAGTTAAAAAAAAGCACGAAGAGTTTGAAAAATACAAATTCAAAAATATCTTCGTGCTAAATAATTTTGGAATAATTATTTAATAATATGCAGCCAATCTGAGATTATGAATTGCATTCTTCCGATTAATAAAGAAATACGTGCCATCACGGTATATCCGAATGAAGCGCCAAATCCTATCATCATAAACCAAATTCCGATTGAAGTAAATCGTCCATAAATGCCTTTATGTGCCTTTGAGAAAAAGAAATAAAGAAGAATGCTAACTGTTCCGATAAAAATTAGAGTTATATTTATGCTATCAAGCGGAAGCATCATACTTCTCATTTGGACAAGGACACTTGCGTGCATTGACAATGGAACTCCCATACCGACCATACCTAATCCAAAAGCGATTGGATATCTGCTCAGCCAACTATATTTGGAAGAAAATCTAAACCAATATAAAATTCCAATTACACAAGGAATGAATAATAGATATTCTTTTTTCAAAAATAGAGGATTGTAAACATACGGAATGAAGACATTGAACCAAGTATATGGCAAGGAATATCCCAATGAAACGCCGACGAAAAGGTGTTCTGCAAATTTATAAAAAGGATTATCTTTGTATAAGAAAGAGAACATAAATAATGTTAGTAGTGCTGCGACCCAAATTCCGATAGTTTCAGTCATTTTCGACTCCTTTTATTTAATATATTTTTCTTTGGATTGTTTTTTCTCGATGAAATATCCGATATTTCCGATAAGAATAAACAGAATTATCAAAATATGAACGAATGCTTGAGCATCCATTCCGATTCTTGCTTTTTTATATTTATAGTCAATTTTGCTTAATGAATATTGGTCAGCTCTCCATTTAACATCTCTTGATTTTTTCTTGCTGTAATCAAGGTCATTTTTCGCGAAAACATCTACTAATTCTTCATATTCTGCAGCACCTTTTAGTCCGCCCAAACTTCCAACCAATTGACCTGTTTGCAAGTAAGGATAAACATCTGCAGCCATCACAGCAGTAATACCGACTGCAATATCGACTCCAAATTTTCCTCTGGCATAAGTCATATAAGAGAGTCCGAAAGATGCTCCGGATGTTTCGATAATAACTTGAATATTGTCATAATTTTTTATCTTTTTCATAATTGGAAGATTTTCCAGCATACATCCTTCACTATTTGTTTCAACCGCTTTAGCAATATCATCGCCCATACCGAGAACAATTGGCAAGTATAATGCCGGCGATTTAAATCCAAAATTACAATAATCAATATTCGGTTTAATGTCAGGATAATCTTCTTTTACTTCGGCAAGAGCCATCTCAATTATAGCTGCAGCGGGAGGATAATACGCGATTGTAAATACCTTAATTTTCCTTTGAAAACAGTGTTTCAAAAATGCTATCTCCATTGGATATAATTCAGGCATCGTAGAAGTATCGTGAGAAAAATCAATCAAAATAGCTTTATCATCTCTTCCTGCAATTTTATCAATATGACGATACAAATCTTCTACTGGAGTGGTCATATAAGTATTAAATCCTGGCGGATAAATCAATGGAATAATGACGGCGAGAGCGACAACGATATAAATATATCTCCTATCAACCTTTTGAATAAATTCTGAAAATTTCATTTTTTCTCCCTTTTGATAAATTTCATTTTGATTAATCTTGTGCGCCAAGGTATGTGCGCTCAATTCCGAGCATAATTTTCAAAGAAGTTGCTGTCATTCCCAATCCAACGCCGAGAGCAATTCCTCTTTTTGCAGCAAGATTTGGCACATTGAGAATCCACTCAGTTGCATCTGGAATCCAATGGCTAATAGCATTTCCAATTGAAACTCTTCCTAACATCACAATAACAGCGGCAACTAAAAGTACGGTAGCTTCAACAGAACGAGCTCGAAATGCTTTGTATGCTGCAGAA
>JACNJR010000072.1 GCA_014382495.1 Candidatus Cloacimonadota bacterium
TATGTTTTGAAAGATGTTTCGGAGGATTAGTCCTAACGGTAAGGCAGCGGTCTTGCCTGCCGAAGGCAGATCCTCCTTTGGAGGAAAAACCGCGACGGTTAATTTTATGTTTGTAGTGTATGTTTTGAAAAGTTTGAAAGATGGCAATATGTATATTGGTCATACAGCTAATATGCAAAAGAGATTTTCTGCTCATCAAAAAGGGAAGGTCAGATCTACCAAATCGCGAAGGCCTTTTGAATTAGCATACACGGAAAAGTATTCGACAAAATCAGAAGCATATAAACGAGAGATGTTTTTGAAAACTGGAATTGGAAGAAAATTTCTTCGCGAGAAATTGAAAGATGTTTCGGAGGATTAGTCCTAACGGTAAGGCAGCGGTCTTGCCTGCCGAAGGCAGATCCTCCTTTGGAGGAAAAACCGCGACGGTTAATTTTATGTTTGTAGTGTATGTTTTGAAAGATGTTTCGGAGGATTAGTCCTAACGGTAAGGCAGCGGTCTTGAAAACCGCCGGGCTATGCCCTTGGGGGTTCGAATCCCTCATCCTCCGCCATTTTATAATATTGGGAGAGGTGACCGAGTCGGCTTAAGGTGCGCGCCTGCTAAGCGTGTGTGGAGTTTGTAGCTTCACCCAGGGTTCGAATCCCTGCCTCTCCGCCATTTTTAATTTTTAATTTTGAATTATTCTTGGGTCGTCGCCAAGCGGCAAGGCACAGGGTTTTGGTCCCTGCATTCGGAGGTTCGAATCCTCCCGACCCAGCCATTTTTATGCGCAAAGCAAGAAATATAAAGTTCGAATTTTGAAGTATGAAATGTAAAAATTATCAGTCATTTTCAATTTTTAATTTTGAATTTTATTTCCGTGGGGTGTCGTCTAATGGCAAGACAACAGACTCTGGATCTGTCTATTGGGGTTCGAATCCCTGCACCCCAGCCATTAAGTTTTTTAATAAATTGGATTTATAAAAAATAAAATATGAAAGAAAAAAATAAATTCTCGCCATACCTTTACATTCTGCCAGCTGCGATTATCATTCTCGTATTTCGACTTGTTCCAATTATCCTTTCGTTCATTATCAGCTTTTTCAAATGGACGATTAGAGGACCGGAAAAATTTCTTGGTTTAGAAAATTATATCCAACTTTTACACGATGTAGAATTTTGGCAATCGTTGGCAAACACATTTTATCTGGTGATATTCGTTGTGCCGATAACTCTCGTATTATCACTTTTATTCGCTTCATTACTGAATCGTTCAATAAAATTTACAGGCATCTTCCGAACAACATATTTTATTCCCACAGTCACTTCATTGGTCGCGATTTCAATCGTTTGGAAATTGATATTTTCTCCGCAAAATGGCTTGATGAATCATATTTTGGGATTTTTCGGCATTCATGGTTTGGGCTGGCTTTCGGAAAGCAGAGGAATTTTCACTTTATTTTTTGATTCAATTGGAATTGCAATTCCAGAATTTTTAGGAGGTCCATCGCTTGCGCTTGTGGCAATAATCATTGTTTGCATCTGGCGAAGTTTGGGATATAACACAATCATTTATCTCGCTGGTCTGCAAAATATCCCAAATGTATATTATGAAGCAGCGGAAATCGATGGAGCGAGCAAAATCAAGCAATTTTTCAAAATCACTGTGCCGCTCATTTCACCAACCACATTTTATGTTTTGATTATGACAACAATCGTTACTTTCCAAGTTTTTAGTCAGGTATATTTAATGACCGGTCCACCCGTCGGCGGACCTCTCGGAACAACAAAAGTGATTGTTTATTACATCTTTGATAAAGGATTTGGAGAAACACAAAATTTGAGTTATGCAAGCGCTGTCGCACTAATTTTGTTTATAATTATTCTATGTGCGACAATGATTCAAAAACAATTGGAAAAAAAGGTGCAATACTAATGTTCAAAAGATTAATCGGCAAAGCTGTCATATATTTTCTTCTCGTATTTTGTGGGCTCGTGATGGTTGTTCCTTTTTTGTGGATGGTCACAACTTCGTTGAAATCTCAAACTGAAATTAATCGTGGAAGTGTCGGATTTGCTCCGATAGAAAACAGTATTTATTGCGAATATAATGGCGAAAAAGTTAAAGCAGAAATCGTAACACAAAATGAGCAAACTTCTATTATAAATATTTATGACGAAAGTGGAAAATCTTTCAAGCAATCTTATGTTGAAGTTCCAAATTCTTCGTTAACTAAAGAGAAAAAAATAAAATTCCATTTTAATAATTTCATTGAGGCATTCAGAAAAGTTCCATTTGGACGATATTTTTTGAATACAATTTTTGTTTCATTTTGCGTTTTATTTGGAGTGCTTGTTACATCTTCGCTCGCGGCTTATGCGTTTGCAAGAATGCGATTCAAAGGGCGAGATTTCATCTTCTATCTCTTCATAAGTATGATGATGGTGCCTCAACCGATTTATCTAATTCCATCTTATTTTCTTCTGACGAAAATCGGCTGGATAAATACTTATCAAGCTCTAATTATTCCTTGGATTGCAAACATTTTTAGCATATTTCTTTTGAGACAGCAATTTAAGACGATTCCACAAGAGCTTTTTGATGCTGCTGTAATCGATGGCTGCTCTCGTTTTGGAATTTTATGGCGAATTGTTCTGCCGATTTCCAAACCAATTCTTGCGACGACAGCAATATTCTCGATAATCGGAAGTTGGAATAGTTTTATGTGGCCGCTTGTTATGACGAGCAGCGAACATCTGAGAGTTTTGCAAGTTGGACTTTCATATTTTGCGCAAGAATCTTCATCGCAAACTGCATTACTTATGTCCGCATCCACTTTTTCTATTGCACCGCTTTTGATATTATTCCTATTTGCTCAAAAACAGATAATTTCAAGTTTCATTACAAGTGGACTCAAGGGCTAAAGCAATTATGAAAAAAATCAAAATTACAATTTTTGGAAGAGTGCAAGGTGTTTTTTTCAGAAAATTTACATTCGAAACTGCATTGAAATTTAGCATAAAAGGATATGTGAAAAATTTATTTAATGGCAATGTCGAAGTAGTAGCAATCGGCATTGAAGAAAATGTTAAAAAGTTTGTAAACGCACTAAAAATCGGTCCTTCATCCGCGCGTGTTGACAATATCGAAATTGAAAAATTATCAAATTCAACTAATTATGACTCATTCAAAATTACTTATTAAAATTTTGATTGTCTTCTCATTTTTGGTAACATCCGCATTCACACCAAATCCTAAATTTATTACTCCGTCAGATGATTATCATATTGTCAAAAAAGGCGATACATTATATTCAATTAGCAAAAAATATGGACTTTCAGTTGATGTCCTAAAAAGAATAAATAATCTTACATCTAATAACATTTATATTGGACAAAAAATCTATCTTAAAGAGAAAAAAACCGCTAAACAATATTATGTAACGGAACGAGAAATTCCAAAGTGCGGATATCATATCGTAAAAAAGGGAGAAACGCTCTACAGAATTTCCAAGATGTATAACATCTCATTAGTAAAAATTATGGAGATTAATCAGCTTTTTTCTTATACGATTAAAACTGGAGAAAAAATTTGGTTGAAGCAAACTTCCGATAAAAATGTTCCAATAAAATCAGATAAAAAAGTGAATGTAACGAAAAAAACTACTTCAAAACCTGTATTTCATATTGTTCAAAAAGGTGAAAACCTTTATCGAATTGCGACGAAATACGATTTGTCAATTTATGAATTGAAACGATACAATAATTTGAGTTCAAGTCAGATAACTGCCGGGCAGAAACTGTTTTTGACTCAACAGAAAATCGACAAGAAAAAATATACGAAAAAATCATCTAAAATTTCAGCAGATTTCAAAAAATATAATTTAATTTGGCCTTTTAATGGAGAAATTACTTCCAAATTTGGAATGCGAAACGGGAGACCTCATAAAGGACTTGACATCGCTTCGCCAGTCGGAACTCCTATTCAATCAGTTCTGGATGGCGAGGTCGCATATGTCGGCAAGCAAAGAGGTTACGGAAATGTGATTATTCTGAAACATAACAATGAATTGATGACTGTTTACGCACATAATGATGAGAATTTAGTCGAAAAAGGTGATAATGTAAAAAAGGGGGACAAAATCGCAACTGTTGGTATGACGGGAAATACGACTGGTGCACATCTTCATTTTGAAGTAAGATTAGAAGGTCGAGCAATGGATCCACAGAAATTTTTACCATAAAATAAAAAAGGGAGCAAATATATGAAAACAAAAATTGTAGTATTGCTAATGTTGTTCAGCATTTTCGTTTTTTCTGAAATTTTATTTTCAGATGAAATCGAATGGCTAATTTCATTTCCAGAAGCAATCGAGCAAGCAGACAAATCTGATAAAATTATTATGATTGATTTTACTGCAGAATGGTGCAGTTGGTGCAAAAAAATGGATGAAACTACTTTCCAAGATTCCAATGTCATTCAATTACTCAATGAAAAATTCATTCCCACAAAACTCGATGTTGACCTTCCGCAAAATAAAGAGATTCCAAAACTTTTCAATGTAAAAGGTTATCCGACGACACTTTTTATTAATGCTGATTCGAGCGAAGTGAATCGAATTGGTGGATATCTTCCTGGTAAAGATTTTTTTGAAAAAGTGACAGACATTTTGAACAATAAAAATTATTTTCAAGATTTATCTGTTATTGCAGAAATGTTTCCGGATAGCACAGAAATTCAGATTGAACTTGCCGAATTGTATGAAACTCGTGGAAAATTTTCTGAATCTGAAAAGATATATTCAAGAATTTTATTATCCGCAGATGAATCTAAAATTCCCGAAATTAAAACTAAAATTGCAATACTGAATTTTAGTAAAAACAATTTCGATGAAGCATTAGAACAGCTGAAAGCAATAGAAAATGATTTTCCGGATTATTCTGAAATGGATGAAATTCTTTTCAATCAAGCAATATGTTTGTATCGATTACAATTACCAAATGAGGTAAAAATTGTTTTGGAGAAGATAAAACAAGATTTTCCGCAAAGTCAATTAATCGAAAATGTAAATAAATTTTTGGAATATCTTTCTTCTAATTAGGACGATGGAAAATAAATTCATAAAAAATGAAAAAAATCTTGACGAGAGATTTCATAAACTTAATTTTTAATAAAAAAGAAATTTAGGAGATGTAATGAAGATTCAACCGATTGATGATAGAGTACTTCTCGTGCAGATGGAAAACGAGGAGAAAAAAGTTGGAAACATTATTATTCCAGATACTGCGAAGGAGAAACCGCAAATTGGAAAAGTAAAAGCCGTTGGAAATAATGAAGATTTGAAAAAGTTTGTAAAAGTCGGCGACAAAGTTATTTATGCAAAATTTGGCGGAACCGATATTGAACTCGAAGGGACAAAATATTTGATTGTGCAATTATCGGATATTTTAGGAATAATAAAGTAATTTTCCAACAAAGATTAAATACATTGCGGGCGATATTTTATCGCCCTTTTTA
>JACNJR010000046.1 GCA_014382495.1 Candidatus Cloacimonadota bacterium
GGATGTGCTCTATCATAAGCAAATATATTTTCATCTCCATTCACATTACTATATTCACGGCTCATATTAAAACCGGATAAAGATTTATCAGAAATGTCTATGGTTAGCTGGTGCATAATACTTACATTTAATCCTTCAACCGGATTTCCGTTTGTATCTTTTACATATATAGTAAAAAAGCAATTATCTGAAGTAGAAGTTGGGTCTTTTGAACAAGAAATAAATATGAGAACAAAAACGATAATTAAACTGATAAAATAATATTTTTTCATATATTCCTCGCTTTTTAGCTTTTTACATTTTTTTCAAAAATCAATTTACAAAATATATTTTGTCAAATCTTCATTATTTATTTAAATCTCGTAAAATAAGTATTAATTTCTTCTCTCATTTCATCACCTGCAATTTGAAAACAAGTCAACAACTCTTCATAAGCCCCATTACCACCGAGAAAATCCCAAAAATCTTTTGCAACTTTCATCTCATATTTCAAATCAATCATTCCCTTTATTGTCCAAAATTGATACGGATTAGGTGCGTAAGGATTATATGGAATTGCGAGCAAAGTATGAATTTTTTCTTCTGGATTTTTATACAGCATAATTGCTGTCCACTCCAAAAGAGTTCTTTTAAAATCTTTGAAATTACTTTTATTTGGTTTTGTGGTTTTCAAATCAAAAAGGAATAATTCGCCAAGTTCATTTTGTAGGAAAATATCAACTTTGACGGTTTTCAATAACCGAACTTCACCTTTTTTGCAAACTTTTCGTATTCTTTCAATTTCATCTATTTTGTTTACATCTTTGCCTGTCGATAAGTCATTTATAATTGATTGAATTTCTCTTTGAGCTACATCACTTATTTTATTCCCCACATCAAATTGACTTTGGATTTTTGAAAATTTTCTTTCGGCTAATTTCACAGCAACGGGTTCAAATATTGAGGTTCCAAAAGTTGTATTCAAAGAATGAATAAATGCGAATAATTCCATTCTATCTTTTCCAAGTAATCTAAAATGAAATGGTTTTTCAATTCCTTTTGGATTGTAATTTTTAAACTTATTTCTTAAACAAATTTTTATAGTTTCAGTGATTTCTAAATGTTCAATTTCTGAAAATTTCATCATTCTCCCCGCATATGAAATATGGTTTCTGAATATGCAGATTTATCTTTTTCAACGCGACTTAAAACTGGTCTTTTGAATTTATTCACAATTTTTAAACCAGCGTTCTTGGCAATAGTTGGATATAAATTAAATCTATCATTTGCGACTAAAAAAATATGAAAATCATCAACTAGATATTTTATGCTATTTTGTAAAACCTGTGTTACTCCATCTACATAAGAATCTCTGGCTGCTTTGCCTTTTCCTTTACAAAGCGGTCCTATTTCCAATTCGTCATTTCTTTCATACTCAAAAAGGTCATAAGCATATGCGTGTTGTTGGTGATAATCTATCAAACCAACATAAGGCGGACTGGAAAAAATACCTTTTATTTTATTTTTTACAACCAAATCTGCGAAATTTGAATTTTCTTTTCTTAAATTTGAAATTAGATCAATATTTCTTGAATCACCTGTTAAGCAATATTGGAATGTATTGGTTCTTAATTGATCAAATTCAACCAATCTTTTAATTGTATCTCTGCTATATCTTCGCCACCAATTGAATATTGAAAATAGTGGTTTGCAGATTTTATAGTGTTTATGACAATAATATGTTTTGTGAATTGGTTTTTTCAAAGTGCCCAAATCTGAATGTGAAGTTGCCCGACAAGAGCGAATTGTTCTGCTTAGAATTAGTGTTAGAACTTTTTTTGTGTCAGGATTTTTTACTTCGTTTATCAACTTGAGAACAAAATCAATTTCTTCTCGAACAGGTTTTAAATACCATTTATCCATAAAAGTATCATTTTCATTTTGGGAAATTTTAAGATTATATTTTTTCAATAATTCAAGAAATATTTGTTCAAATTCAAATTCCTTTTGTTTCCCAAATTGCTGTTCATTGATTTCTTTGTTTCTAACTTTATACTTAAAATTTGGCGAAGGGAAAAAGTTATTGTTAAATTTTTTCAGTTCAGATAGAAGATTTTGTTCAAATTTAACAGATTTTGAATTCCAAATAAATTCTGCAAACAGTTGTGTTATTTTTCTAATTTCATTTTGAATATCAAAAACATTATGCTTTTTTACTTTTATATTGCTAATTAATGAATTAAACTTTGAAATATCGATCCCAATTGAATTTATGTTAATTTCGTTTGCCTGAATAAGTGTGGTTCCGCTGCCACAAAAAGGATCTAAAATAATGTCATTTTTCGAAAAATAAATTTCCTTTTTAAACTCATCAGTATGATCATCTAAAAAATATTCTACTAACTGAGGAATAAATTTTCCTTTATACGGATGTAAACGATGAACATGTTTTGTTCGTTCTTTCTCACGATATTCCTTGAATGATAGTTTCCAGTTCAGTTTTTCACCAAGATTTTTTCCCCATTGCTTTTCCATATTATTTTTCTTTGAATCATAGTATTTTTTCAAATCAGTTAGAGGAACTTTTGTTGTGCTATTGTTTCCAATTTTCCTTAAATAACCATATTGTAATAGATAAGAAATTTGTGAAGGTGCAATTTTTTTGCCGTAGTGATTTGTTGCCCAGTTACTTGCTTCTTTTATTGATAAAAGTGTCATTACAAAATATATTTTGTCAAATCTTCGTCGGTGATTATCTTATCCAAGATTTTTTTCACATCTTGTTGAGTAACTTTTATTTTCTCACATTTAGGGTCAGGCAGGTTATACAGATACTCTTCAAGCAGGATTGTCAGAATTGTGTGAAGCCGTCTTGCACCGATATCTTCCATTTTGGCATTCGCCATCGCAGCATAATTTGAAATCTCTTTGATTGCACCTTTTGTAAAAGTAACATCAACATTTTCGGTCTTAAGCATTGCTGTATATTGTTTGATGAGAGCATTTTGCGGCAAGGTTAGAATTTTAGTAAAATCCTCTTTCGTCAAACTTTGCAATTCTACTCTTATTGGAAATCTACCTTGCAATTCAGGAATCAGGTCAGATGGTTTCGATACATGAAACGCTCCAGACGCGATGAAAAGAATGTGCGTAGTATTCACCATTCCGTATTTAGTTGGCACTTTTGTCCCTTCGATAATTGGCAAAAGGTCTCTTTGCACACCTTCTCGTGAGACATCTGGACCTGATTTTGATTTCTCACCTGCGATTTTGTCAATCTCATCCAGAAATACAATTCCATTTTCCTCAACTCTTCTTATAGCGTTTTCCTTCACTTCATTCATATCGACGAGTTTTCTTGATTCAGAATAAAATAGAAAATCCAGTGCATCTTTTACCTTCATTTCTCTTCGTTTACTACCACCTCCAGGCATAATGTGAGACAGCATTTCGCCCATATTTATATCAAAACTATCGAGTCCCATTCCTGAGAAGATTTCAACTCGCGATTCCAGTGGTTCATCAACTTTAACTTCTACAGTTCGGTTGTCTAATACGCCTTTTTTAAGCATCTTTCGTAATTTTTCTCTTGTATGTTTCTGCTTATTTTTTGTTTCTTCACATTCCTGTTTTTCGTGATTTTGTTCTTCTTGAGAAAGATGTGGTTTTATTTTTCTTTTGATAGGAGGGAGAAGAAGGTCGAGCACTCTTTCTTCTGCGCGTTTTTGTGCTTGAATTTCTACAGCATTCATCATTTCTCTTCGAACCTGATTTATAGCCAACCCTACAAGTTCGCGAATGATTGACTCAACATCTCTTCCGACATAGCCGACTTCGGTAAATTTTGATGCTTCAATTTTGATGAATGGTGCATTTACAAGATTGGATAAACGGCGTGAGATTTCTGTTTTTCCGACGCCGGTTGGTCCAATCAAAATGATATTATTGGGAAGAATTTCATCGCGTAATTTTTCTGGAACATTCTGTCGTCGCCAGCGATTTCGCAAAGCGATTGCAACTGCCTTTTTTGCTTTATCTTGGCTAATAATAAACCTGTTCAACTCCTTCACAATCTGCTTTGGCGTGAGATCTTTCATATTCATATTTACAATTCCTTTACAATCGTGTTTCGGTTTGTATAAATGCAGATATCTGCTGCGACAGCAAGTGCTTGCGTTACAATTTCTTTTGGAGAAAGTTTTTTGTTTTTGATTAAAATTTGAGCCGCAGCTTTAGCATAAGCGCCGCCAGAACCGATTGCAACAATATTATTGTCAGGAACGATTACATCGCCGTTTCCTGAGATGATAAGCAGATTTTTTTTATCTCCCGCAATTATCATCGCCTCAAGTCGCCTGAGAATTTTGTCGGTTCGCCACTCTTTTGTTAATTCGACAGCAGCGCGCATCAGATTGCCTTTGTACTGTTTAAGTTTTCCTTCAAGACGCTCAAAAAGTGTTAACGCATCAGCAGTTCCGCCAGCGAATCCGACAATCACTTTTCCATCATACAAAGTTCTAACTTTGTGTGCTTTGGATTTGAGAATCGTCTCGCCGTGAGTTACCTGCCCATCGCCGCCAATTGCGACCTTATTTCCTTTTTTTATGCCGATTATTGTTGTGCTTTTTATCATTTTTTGTCTTCCTTTTTCTTGAGATATTTTTTATAGATTTTATCGATTTCGTCGCCAGTTAGTGTCTCTTTTTTTAGCAGCGTTTTTGCAATTGTATGCACTAAATCTATATTTTCTGTTATGATTTTTTCGCAAGTTTGATAGCCATCTTCAACGATTTTTTTAATTTCAGAATCGACAATTTTTGCAATATCTTCACTAAAATTTTTTGTTCTGCCAAACTCCTTTCCAAGAAATACATTCTCATCTTTTTCGCCGATGGTTATTGGCCCAATTTTTTTACTCATCCCCCATTCGCATACCATTTTTCTTGCGAGTTCAGTAACCTTTTTGATGTCATCGCCAGCACCTGTGGTTGGTTCCTTGCCGACAACTTCTTCTGCAACTCGCCCTCCGAGAAGTGTAGCAATTTTGGTTTGGCAATAACTTTTCGAATATGTATGACGGTCGTCAATAGGAAGTTGATGTGTGGCGCCGAGTGAAAATCCGTGAGGAATTATTGTCACTTTATGAATTGGATCACTCTCTGGAATAAATTTTACAACCACAGCATGTCCTGTTTCGTGATAAGCGGTGTTTCGTTTTTCCGTTTCAGTCAAAACTAAACTTCGCCGCTCTTTGCCCATTATGACTTTATCTTTTGAGTTTTCGAAATCATCCATTTGAACTTTTTTATGTCCGAGACGAGCGCCCCACAAAGCTGCTTCATTGACGAGATTTGCCAAATCTGCGCCAGAAAATCCAGGAGTTCCCTTTGCAATGATAGATAAATTCACATCTTTTGCCAACGGAATTTTTCTTGTATGAACTTTGAGAATTCCCTCTCTGCCGCGAAAGTCAGGCCTATCTACTACAACTCGCCTATCAAATCTTCCAGGACGAAGCAAAGCGGGATCGAGAATATCTGGTCTGTTCGTCGCTGCGATAATTATTACGCTTTCGTTTGGATCGAAGCCATCCATTTCCACAAGAAGCTGATTGAGCGTCTGTTCGCGCTCGTCATGACCACCGCCAAATCCTGCGCCACGATGTCTGCCAACAGCATCAAGTTCATCGATAAAAATTATTGATGGTGCATTTTTCTTTCCTTGAACGAAAAGGTCTCTCACTCGCGATGCACCAACTCCGACAAACATTTCAACAAAATCTGAGCCGCTGATACTGAAGAATGGAACTTTTGCTTCGCCGGCTACTGCTTTTGCTAGAAGGGTCTTACCAGTTCCGGGCGGACCCAAAAGAATTACACCTTTTGGAATTCTTCCGCCAAGTTTCTGAAATTTTTTCGGTTCTTTCAAAAAATCAATAATCTCCTCAAGTTCCTCTTTTGCCTCATCAACTCCCGCAACATCTTTGAATGTTATCTTTGAGCGACTCCCGGCAAACATCTTTGCCCGGCTCTTTCCAAAGCTAAATGCCTGTCCCGCACCACCTTTCATCGATTTCATAATGAATATCCAAAATCCGATAAATAAAATAAACGGTAACCAATATGCCAAAAATGTGGAAAAAATAGATGGTTTTTTTGAGACAATATTTATCTTTGGATGTTTCTCACTAATCTCTTTTATTAAATCTGGATCTTCAAATGGAATGTGCGTCCGCATCTCTACATTGCCAATTTTATATGTTATGTCCTTTCCGTGAAATATGATCTCGTGAATCTCACCAGTTTTTGCATCTTTGAGAAATTCAGTATAAGATACTTCTTGGATTTGTCCAGTTTTGGAAAAAATCTGAAAGAAAATGACAATTGCCAAAATAATAACAATCCAAACTATTACAGAGTTCGGTTTGAAACTCTTTTCGGGCATCTTTCCCTTTTGTTTATTATCCTTTTTCATATTATTCATTTATTGTAAATCTCCTTTTTCAATACGCCGATAAAAGGCAAATTTCTATATTTTTCGGAATAATCCAATCCATAACCAACGACAAATTCGTCGGGAGCAATGAAGCATTTGTAATCAATTTTTATGTCAGAAGAATGGGCAGATTCCTTATCCAATAATGCACAAATTTTTATTGATTCTGGATTTTTCCATTTTATCAAATTTATAATATATTTCAGTGAAAGTCCGGTGTCAACGATATCTTCAACAATTATGATGTGTCTGCCAGAAATGTCATAATTGAAATCTTTGGTAATTTTCACAACTCCTGAACTTTTCGTCGAACTTCCATAACTTGCGATTCCAAGAAAATCGATTTCAATCGGAATTTCAATATAGCGCATAAGGTCGGTCAGAAAGACAACTCCACCTTTGAGAATGCTAATAAGCAGCGGAGTTTTGTCCTTGTAATCTTTCGAGATTTGAGATGCAACTTTTTTGATTTTCTCCTGAATTTCTTTCTCGGAAATCAGAATTTTTTCGATATCATCTTTTATATTCATAATTTTTCTGTGTTTTTGTTGCTTAATTTCTGAATGATAATAAATGGTAAAATAAAATTTTAGAGAAGGTCTGTCAAATTTTCTTTTTCAACCCTTTTTGCTTTGCGATACAGTTGGAGTTTTTTCATTATTTTCATTCTCAAAATCTGCTTAGTTTTCGAAGTGAGTTTCACGTCGTCATTTATGCGAATTCCAGCAATCCAAATAATTTTTCCAGTTTTATCTTCCACAAGAATAATTTTATGCCTTTCGAATTTTGATATTTTCTCGTCAATGAGAAATGTCTTCAATTTTTTTGGTTGTTTCATTCCAAGGGGAGTGAATTTATCGCCTGGCTTGCGATGCCTGATTGTGAGCGGAAATTCAATTTTATTCAAATCGATATAGCTGGTATTTTTTCCCGAAAAATGATATCCGCCTATCGGAACCGATTTCATTTGAGAAATTGAAAGATAAAAATTTTCGAAAAGAATTCTGCGCGAAGTTTTACGAATTGTCCGCGTATATTCGCTTGATTTGAATGTCGGCGCCGATTTAGAAAATTCCAATTTTTCATTATCTTTACTCACAAATATATTTTTTGGCAATTGGATATGCCTGCTTTTCGGATTGATTATTAATTCCATAATTTTATGAAAATGAACTGTAAAAAAATCCTGCTCTGCGCCTGTAAGCAAACCGAAAATTTTTCTAAATACATAAAAAAGTTCGACATCTTTATTTGCGATTTTTCTCATTGGCAAAACAAATTTTTCACTACTCTTTTTTGTGACCAATTCCGGAAAAACCTCTTCGCAATATCTTTTTAGAAATACATCTGTTTGTTTGAATATTTTTGCACAATTTGAAATTTTTTCCACAACTTCTGGATTGATATTTTTCTCTATTAATGGGATAATTTTGTGTCTAATTTTATTGCGGTCAAAAATAAGTTTTTTATTGGATAAATCTTCCGAAAAATCGATATTATTCTGCTTTGCAAATTCTGTTATTTCTGACCTTTTGAAGATGAGCAACGGACGAATTATGTATTTTGTTTTTGGTGTCATTCCCTTCATCCCGCCGATTCCGCTTCCACGAAAAAGGTGTAGCAGAAGCGTCTCTGATTGGTCGTTTTTGTTGTGTCCTAATGCGAGTTTTTGAAAGTGATATTTCTCCAGTAAATTCTTGAAAACTCGAATTCTTATTGTTCTTGCGCGATTTTCCAGATTAGATTTATCTTTGATTTTTGAATGATGCGTGACAAGCGGAATTCCAAATTTATAGCAAAGATTTTTCACGAATTTCTCGTTCTCGTCAGATTCCTTTCCGCGCAGATGATAATTTATATGAACTGCAAGCGCGGTCAGATTGAATTCTGGTGAGATTTTTTTTATCAGATAAAGCAGGACAGTTGAGTCGATTCCGCCTGAAACTCCGATAAGAAGTTTGTCATTTGGTTGGATAAGATTTTCGGATTTGATGTAATCTCGAAATTTAGTTAATATGTTTTTTTGCTCAACCATTTTATTTATTGAAGATTTTATGAATTAAACCCTTTTTCAAATGCTGAACTATTTATCTTCGTAATTTTCTGTGAAAGTTTTTTTGCTTTCATCCAATTTAGCAAAATATCATCCCAGATTTTTTTGTCAATATCTAAAAATTTTGCCAGCACGCCAAGCAGAATAATGTTCACAACTTTGTCGCTTCCAAGTTGTCTTGCAATTTCTGCGGCATTTATTGAAATTGTATCAATGTCATTCTGCTTCGCAATTTTTTCAGGATTTTTTGGATATTCAGCATTTCCAATCGTAACGGTTAGCGGAATGATTTTTTGAGTATTTCGAATTAATTTCCCTTTTGGAGATAGATATTCCAGATAGCGAAGACCTTCTATGCTCTCAAATGAGAGGATAAAATCTGCTTCGCCTTTTTTGATGAGCGGAGAATAGACCTTTTTTCCTGCTCTAATATGACTTTCCACACTTCCGCCGCGTTGAGCCATTCCGTGAATTTCACTCTTCTTCACATCGTATCCAACTTTCATCAGCACTTCAGAAAGAATTTCACTTGCCAACAAAATTCCTTGTCCGCCAACTCCGCAAATCAAAATATTGATATTATTTTTTTTAGCCAATTTTTACCTCTTGATTTCTATAATTGAGTCAAATGGACAAACTTGCACACAGACGGTGCAGCCCAAACAGAATATTGGGTCAATCACAGCTTTATTATCATCAGATTTGGATATGGCAGGACATCCGATTTGCAAGCAGATGCTGCACGCTTTGCATTTTTCAGAATCAATTTCGAACAATTTCCATTTCTTATTTTTGGGTTCAATGAAGATGCAAGGTCCTTGGGTAATTATTACGGATGGTTCACTTTTTGCAAGTTCTTCTTTGAAAACCGTCATTATCTCTTTCAAATCAAATGCGTTAACTGGTCGAAGATTTTCTTTTTTCACTCCACACGCTTTTACCAATTCAATCAAATCTAATTTGTGTGTCTGCTCACCCATCAGAGTTTTTCCAGTTCCAGGATGTTCTTGATGCCCAGTCATCGCTGTTATACTGTTGTCCATTATGCAGATAGTTGAAATTCCTTTATTGTAGATTACATTTATCAGCTCGGTAATTCCAGAATGAACGAATGTAGAATCTCCGATAACTGCGACTACTTTTCCTGTCGGATTTTGTTCCATTGCTTTTTCGATTCCATATCCACAGCCGATGCTCGCCCCCATACAAACACAAGTATGAATCGCGGAAAGTGGAGGCAAACCGCCAAGAGTGTAACATCCGATATCGCCGGTTACATTAACATCTAATTTATGAAGCGTATAAAATGGTGCTCTGTGTGGACATCCTGGACACAATGCAGGTGGGCGCGGGGGCAGATTTTTTACCTCAATCTCGCGATAAGATTTTCTGTTCAGCAAATTCTCTTCAACGATATTTGTATTAAATTCAAAAGTAATTGGGAGCTTGTCTTTGCCGATTATTTTGATTCCCATCGCCTTAATCTGTT
This sequence comes from Candidatus Cloacimonadota bacterium, assembly GCA_014382495.1. Classification (GTDB taxonomy): domain Bacteria; phylum Cloacimonadota; class Cloacimonadia; order JGIOTU-2; family JGIOTU-2; genus JACNJR01. The sequence continues at coordinate 10,017 of JACNJR010000046.1, forward strand.
CTTCAAAAAATGGTTCCAATTCTTCAATTACATAAAGTGTTTTAACTTTTTTTGCAAATTCGCTGATAAGTTTTTTCGGAATTGGAAATGTAAGTCCCAATTTCAGAATAGACGCATCGGGAAATACCTCTTTTGCATATTGATATGCAATTCCGTTAGTGATTATTCCGATTTTTGAATCATTAATTTCCAGCTTATTCAACAAACAATTGTAGCCGTATTTTTCCAGTTTTTTAAGCCGCTCTTCTACTTTTAGATGCAATTTTCTGGCATTTGCTGGAAGCACCACATATTTTTGAAAATTTTTTGTAAAGCCTTTTGATGGCACTTCTTTCTTTTTCCCAAGTTCGACAATACTTTTTGAATGACAGATTCTTGTTGTCATTCTGAATAGGACAGGTGTATCGAATTTTTCACTAATTTCAAATGCTGCAATGATAAAATCTTTTGCTTCCTGGCTATCTGACGGCTCTATACAGGGAATTTTTGCAGCTCTTGCATAATGCCGATTGTCCTGCTCGTTTTGCGAAGAATGCATACTTGGCTCATCAGCGGTTATTATTACAATTCCGCCATTTGAGCCAATATATGCCATACTAAAAAGTGGGTCCGCGGCGACATTTAGGCCGACATGTTTCATCACAGAAATTGCTCTAACTCCGCCCATAGAAGCGCCAATTACCGCCTCCAAAGCGACCTTTTCATTTGGTGCCCATTCGCAATATACATCTTTTTTATACTGAACTACATTCTCCAAAATTTCTGTGCTTGGCGTGCCTGGATATGCAGAAGCAAACTTCACGCCAGCTTCATAAATTCCTCTTGCAACCGCTTCATTTCCTGATAATAATTTTTTCATAATTTTAATTTTCTTCTGAACTTTTTATCCAACTCTCTTTCCATTTTTATAATTTCCGCGCCACTTAATGCTTCCATCTCTTTCAAAATCAATTTGGATTCCATCTCGCTTTCCATTCTTATAATTCTCTTCAGTCATAATCTCACCATTTTCATAAAACCAGAGCTGCTTGCCGTGCTCCAAACCATCTTTGTAATTCCTTTCATATTCAATTTGACCATTTTTGTAATGTTTGATAATCTTTCCATTACAAAGTTTATTTGATGATTTCAAATGCCATTTTTGAGTATCTTTATTAAAAAAAACTTCGTCTTCAATTTCTTTTTGAGTCATTTTTATTTCCTCTGATTTTTTGCCATAAATTTCCAACAAATTTCCAGATAAATTGTAAAGCATAAAATATCAAAACACAGAGAATGATTGAGATTATGAGTAATATTAATTTTTCCAAAATAATATCTCCTATAAATTTATTTAAAGATTTTTCAAACTTGATTAAATTCTAAAATTTTTGTCAACTTATTCAAAATTGATTCTTATCTCTCAAATATAGAAGGAGGACAAAACTCTTCAATTTTGTGAATGATTCGTTCTGCTTGCAACTCAATTTCTGCTTGCGTGCAATTATTTGTATCGATTTCGAGAACTTGTGTAATTTTTTTTGCTTTCGGAATCCAACTTTCATAAGCACAATTTAATTCGGATAAATATTTTGACGGAATTGTTTTTTCACTATTTCTTCCGCGGTGATTTATTCGAGAAAAAAGTTCTTTCACGTTTGCTCGAAGATAGACAATCAAATCTGGTGGACGAATGTAATATGTCATATTTTTGAAAAGTTCTTGATAATTATCAAAATCGCGGTCAGTCATAAATCCTTGTTTATGCAGAGTGCGAGCGAAAATTTCGGCATCTTCATAAATCGTTCTATCTTGCACGCAAGAGATGTTATTTTCGAAAATCTTTTTCTGCATTTCAAATCTTTTTGAGAGAAAATAGACCTGCAAATGAAAGCTCCATCGCTTCATATTTTCATAAAAATCATCCAGATACGGATTTTCAATAACTGGCTCGTAATATGCTTGCCAGTTGAGTTTTTCACTAATCAATTTTGTCATCGTAGTTTTGCCAACACCGATATTTCCTGCAATTCCGATAAAATAATTATTTTCCATATTTCCTCTTTCTGAAGTTTACAAAATTTACGAATAACCAAGTTCTTTCAAAATTCTTTCCTTTTTTCTCCAATTTTTTCGAACTTTTATCCAAAGATTCAATTTTATTCTTTTCCCGACAATTTTATGAATATCTTTCTCAGCAAGTTGACGGATTTTTTTTATCATTTGCCCATTATTCCCAATAATAATTTTTTTTTGCGAACTGCTTTCCACAAAGATATTTGCATAAATTTCCGCGCTGTTTTCAACTTCTATAAATTTCTCGATTGTTACAGCAGAAGTGTATGGCAATTCTTTTTTTAGAAGAAGAAAAATTTTCTCGAGGATTATCTCTTCCGTAAAAAAACGAATGGGTTGGGTAGAAATATCATCTTTCGGAAAATGTGCCGGATGTGTCGGAAGAAAATTTTTAATCTCATTTACCAATTGTGATATTCCGAAATTTTCTTTTACTGAAATGAAAAAAAGTTTGTCAAAATCAAATTCTGAAATTTTCTTTTCAACCTTTTTGATTTCATCTTTTTTTCCTAAATCGATTTTATTTATCACACCAAATTTGGTTATTTTCATTTTTTTTAGGATTTTGCAAGTGGCGTTGTCGTAGTCAGTTGGAAATGAATTTATATCGCTAATAAAAATTACGATGTCAGCATCTTTCAACGAGTGAATGATAGATTTTTGCATTTTTTCTTGAAGCAGATATCTCGGTTTTAGAAAACCTGGCGTATCAATAAAAATAATTTGAAAATCGTTGCGAGTCAAAATTCCCAAGATATTTTTTCTCGTTGTTTGCGGTTTATTTGTTACAATCGATAATTTTTGTCCCAAAAATAAATTCATCAAACTCGATTTGCCGACATTCGGTTTGCCAATTATCGCGGCAAAACCTGATTTGAAATTTTTCTTTTCAGACATTTTTACAGATTTTATAAATCATTATCTCGAGAATTATTTTTTTTTGAATGCTTGCTGATTTCAGTTGCTGGTCAGTATTTAGGAGAATATGAAAAATTTTTGGGAAGTCATTTATTTGAAATCTTTTTGCAAGTGGAATAAATTTTTTCGTAAAATAATTGAGTTCCAAATTCTTCGCAACTTTTGTTGAATCTTGTTTATTTATTTTCTGATGAGTTGAAATTTTCAGAAGAGTTTTAAAAAATCTTGTTAGCATAATTAAAATCAAAACTTCAGAAATGCCATTAGCAAGAAGATTTTCTACAATTTTTAGCGATGATTTTATATTCTTATTTGCAAGAGTATTTTGCAATTCATAAATACTATTTTTTTTGGAAATTCCGACACAAGTTTTGATATCCTCAACTGAAATTTTGTCCTTATCATCAAGATGAATCAGCAATTTTTGAAATTCACTATTCAAATCCTGATAACTCAATCCGATATAATCGACCATCAGATTTGCGGCGTTATTCTGGAAAAATTTATGATGAGTTTTTGCTTCACTTTGGAGAAATTTTATCGCAGCAACTTCGTTATACGGATGATAAAAATAATATGTTGAAACTTTTTTCAGCAATTTCGAATAAAAATTCGTTCTGTAATTTACTCTTCCCGATTCAATCAAAAAGACAGAATCTTCGATTGGATTTTCCGTATATTTTAAAATTTTCACTTTTTCATTTTGCTGAAGCGATTGAAAATTTCTCAGAATAACGAGCCGTTTTTCACAAAGCACTGGCGGACTTTGTAATGTCTCCAAAACATCTCGCGCTTTGCACTCTTCGCCGTAAAAGAGATTAAAATTAAAATCACGAAGATTAGGTGGAACAACTTTTTTGAGAAGAAGTTTGTAGGCTTTATCTTTTAGAAGCGTCTCCTCTTCTGTGAAAAAATATACTGGATGGACTTTTTCGGACTTTAATTCATTGACAAAATCGAAATAATATTTTCTCTTATTCATAAATTATTCTGGTTTAGTTTTCGTAGAAATATTTTTTTGCGGCTCCGAAATATCTGAATTTGTAACTTCCTTTATCTCTCTAATATTCGGAAGTTCTTCTATATTATTCAAACCAAAAAACTTCATAAATTTGTCTGTGGTTCCATAGAGAAGCGGTCTGCCCAGCACCTTTTGTCTGCCCTGTATTTTTACAAGTTTAACATCCAGCAAATTATGAATATGATATTGCGAACTCACACCACGAATCGCATCAATCTTCGTTCGGGTTATCGGTTGATGATAAGCAATAATTGCCAGAACTTCCATAGCAGAAGTTGAAAGATGAATTTTTTTCTGCTCTTTGTAAAGCTTCTCTACGATAGGATAATACTGCTTATTTGCCGCAAATTGATATCCGCCAGCAACTCTTCTGATGATAAAGGTTCGCCCATTTTTTTCATAAGAATTATTTAGAGATTCAATAATTTTTTCAACAGTTTGGAGATTGTCAATTTCTAAAATTTTTGCGATTTCTTCCAAATTTATTGGTCCATCTGACGCAAATATCAAAACTTCAATCTCTTTTGATAAATCCATTTTTTATCCTTATTTTTGACCTGGTTCTGGCAGCGAAAGTTCTGTAATGATTGCAGACAAAGTTGATAAAATTGCAAATGCAAACATTTTCCAAATGCAAGGTACAGCAATGTTTTTCCAAACAAAATGTCCAGAATTTATGAAAAACAAATTTGCGAAAGTGTATAAAATTGCAATGCAAATTCCAGCTGATAATGCTGAAATTATTCTTTTCCATATCTCGGCTCCGCCAGACCAAATTGTTATTTTCCAACCGATAAATAAGATAATTAAAGCAAACCAGATTTTTTTATAAATCAGCAAAATTTGAATGTTGGCGAAATTCGGAAACATCAAAAAACCTGTTGCTACAATTGAAATTACTGGAATATGCCAATATCTTGGATTCAAATTTTTTCTAAACTCAATTCGTGCTTGCATTTTTCGTCTGATTGTCAAAGGCCAGTTGTAAAAAAGATTGAAAACCCAATGCTCGAGCAGAGCACCTCTTTCGCCAAAAACTGGGACGATATGCACAGCTTCAGTTGCCCAATGACTTGCCATAAAACGCGCCAAAGCCGGATAGTGATAGGTCATTTGAATTGGAAAAGCCAAGTAGCCAATATATTTGAAAAATGCCAAAAATACAGCAATATTGTAATTTTTAAAATCTTTCTCTTTGATGACCAGAACAAGAACATACAAACCGCGAACAAGCGAACCGGGCGAGATTGGAATTATCTGAAATAAAGCAATTATGCCAATTCCAACTCCCCAAGCTTGAGCACGCGGCATTTCTGGATGAAGAATAATGTATATGGCGGCAATCATAACCGAAACAATTTGTGTGACAGGAAGTGTGCAAATGTGTACTGCTAAACTCTTTAGATATTTTTGGATAAATGGCTCGTCAATTTGGGATTGGATAATTTTTGCATCATTATCGCTTAAAATTTGTTTCTTTTGTCCTTCCAAAATCATATCGCGAAGCCATTGTTCACGCAAATTTTTATCAAAATACAAGCGAATCGGGCGAATAAAAATGTATGACAAGCGCTCTTTTGTATATTGCCAATCTGTAAAAAATTTATGAAGTCCAACAGGCAAAAATGAAAATGGCAAATGCAAAAGAAATCTAAAAAATGTCACATTATCTGCATTTGAAATTCTTCCTGCACGACACCATTTAAGCGTTTTTTCGAGAATAATTCCTTGAATTGCTTTTCTGAAATATTTTGCATTTGAGATTAATTTTAAATAATGCTTTCGCCATTTTTTGTGACAGCTGAATTTTATGAAAAATTTTCCAAACAGAGGAATTGTCCCGATAATGCAAAGTAAAAATGTCAGAAAATTATTTAGTTGAAATTTCTCATCAGCAAGATTTTGAATTTGCCAACTTTTTCGCACGCTACTCAACATTGTTGACCATAATTTTTTGCTGTAAAAAAGCTTGAAATGATTATGAGTAATATCAGGAATGGAATTGCGATAGATTTTTTCATTTTTTTTCAATTCGCACAAAGCATCTTCCATATCAGAGAAATGCTCTTTGTTTTTTTCGATAAATGCTTCTAATTTTTTGATATTACCACGATCGAATTGAACAAATGAGCCGCGCAAAATTCCTTTGAATATTAAAATAAAATCTCCTGGACTCATCGGCAAAAATGGAAGAAGAACAAGTCCAGCGCGAAAATCGACTGCAATCAATCCTTTTTCTGGATTGTCATCAAATTTTCGTAATTTCAGGCAGTTTGGCTGACTTTTGCAGGTTGACCATTCATATTGACGGGCGAATTCATATGCGCCGATTTCGTGCAAATATTTCACGAAACTTTTCATAAATTGTTTTTTCGAGCGATATTCGATTGATCCGAGATTTTTCTTATCTAATTTTTTCCCTCTTTGCCATTTTTTCAGATAATCCAAACGGTCATCAACTTCTAATTTCCAAGTGCGACCTTCCACCCAATCGCTGATTTCTCCACAACTTCCTAAATTTTTGTCAACAAAAGTGGCATGAATATTGTTCACAACATTTTCATTTTCAAATCGTAATTTTGCTCCGTGACAAATGAATTTCTGCCAGATTGCTCCGGCTTTTACAGCAGAATGATTTACTTGTAACTGAAATGGTGCTTGAAATCCAATCCAATATAAAAAATTTCTGAAAATGCGTGAAAAATTTGAAACAGGAATCAAGATTTTCATTGCGTAAATTTTATTTTCTGAAATACCAATAATTTCAGTTCCAATAATTTTATTCACTCGAATTTTGTAAACTTGCCCAGCAAAACCGCCGCCAACGAATTTTTTAATTGTAAGATTGACTTTCGCTTTTTTGTTATCTACAATAGATTCAACATCGTAAGTTAGTTTTTCGTTTGCGTCGTAACGATCGTTTCTAAATGGACGAAATAGTTCAAGCGAGCGAAATTTTTCTGCTATTTTTTTGTAAATTTCGATATTGTATTTTTTATTCACTTTTTATTCACATAAATTTGTGAATCTGGGATAATTACAAAACATATTCTTCCGGTTTGACAATCTCTGAAATCGGAACGAGTTTAATATTTTTGTCTGCGATATTCTTCAAAATTTGTTTTAACTCTAACAAACTTTCTCGATTACAATGCGTGATTGCGACAATTTTATCTTGAGTTTCTGCATATTTCAATATTTTTTTTGTAATTGTTTCAACTATCTTCTCATCGCTTTCATCAGCATCCAAAAAAATATCCCGTTTGCAGGTCAAAATTCCCATTTCTTTTGCCAATGAATATGCGATGGATTTCGCAATTGTTTTGCTATCCACAAAGATAAGATTGTTCTTTTTCATAATTTTCAGGACGGGCATCATAACATTTTTGTGTTGCGTCGCAAGCGAACCCATATGATTATTTCCGCCAATACAGAGCGGGAGATTTTTGATATAATTTTTCATTCGTTTTTCGATTTCTTTTTCACTAAGCTGAACAAAAATTGCATTTTTGCCGGGATTATCTTTCGGATAACTTGTCGGCTCCATTGGAATGTGGATGAATGTCTCTCTTCCTTGATTATACGCTTTTTGCATAACCGTTTGGCTATGCGGAAGTTCTGGTAAAATCGAAAATGTGATGCTTTTATCTAAATCAAGAAATTCTTCCAAAAGTTCACCAGAAAAATAACCAAAATCATCAATAATAATTGATAATTTGCAGGTCTTTTCATACAAATTTTGAATGTCATTTTTGATTTTCAGAATAAAATATTTCTTGATTTTCGGGTCAAAAATATTCATCTCAAGCGAGTTTCCAGAATTGCTTTCTTCAACGGAAATGACTTGACCTTCTGCCTCTTTAACCTTATCCGTTATGAAAATATTAGTGATGGAAAGTTCCAATTTATTATTATCAATTGTAATTTTTTTGATTATTTTATCTTTATGAGAATATGTTTTTATAAATTTTTGCGGGATTTCTAATCTCATCAAAGCATAGTTAATTGCCGATTCAACAGCACTTTCCGTGATTTCATCTGGCATTTTTCCTTCAGGTTCTCCGGTGATTTTCAGCGTTTGTTCATTATTTTTTTGGAAAGGAAGATTTATCACAAATTGCCAAATAAAAAAAGCAGTAATTAGAATTACAGCAATTATGAGGAAAGTTTTGAACGAAGAAAAATTCTTTTTTTCCCGAGTTTTTCGTTTATACTTTTTTCTTTTTTTGCTAGCCATAATTTTTTATTCCTTTTTTATTATATTCGAAAAAAACAAATTTAGAAATTCTTTGTCAAAATATTGACACACATTTTAATCGAAATAATTGAAGTGGACAAAAATATGCAGTTAGAAATTTTAGATTTTCGGAGGAGATATGATTGAAATTCGAATGCATGGTCGAGGTGGACAAGGAGCTGTGAAGGCGTCATTTGTGTTGGCTGAGGCAGCGTTTCAGGGCGGAAAATATGTCCAGGCATTTCCTCGATTTGGTGTTGAAAGACGCGGTGCGCCAGTCGAAGCATTTACAAGAATTGATGACAAACCTGTCCAAATTCGTTCACAAATATATTATCCTGACGCCGTAATTGTTCTCGATCAAACTTTGATTGAAGTCGTCGATGTTACGAAAGGTCTCAAAAAAGGTGGTTGTATTTTAATCAATTCTGATAAAAAACCGAAAAAATACGATTTAGGTAATGAATACAATATTTACACAATTGACGCAACCAAAATAGCTGTTGAAAACAATCTCGGTTCGCGAGCCGCTCCAATTGTAAATACTGCAATTGTTGGCGCTTTCGTAAAAATTACAGGAATTGTTAAGTTGGATGATGTGAAAAAAGGGATAGAAAATTCTATTCCAAGGAATAAAGAAGAGAACAAAAAAGCTGCCACTCAAGCATTTAACTCAATTTAAATAATCTTTTGAAAGGAAGTAAAATGTTAATTAAATTTAGAACAGACAAAAAGGGAGTGAAAATTTCCGGCGCAAAAGATATGCCGCCAATGCCTGCTTCTCTTGGGCTTATGAATTGGAACAAAACAAGTAGCTGGCGCAATCTTAAGCCGATTATTGATTATGAAAAATGTATAGATTGTTTTATCTGCTGGAAATTCTGTCCAGAACCGGCAATCAAAATCGTGGATGAAAGACCGGTGATTGATTACGATTTCTGCAAAGGATGTATGCTCTGTGCGGAGGAATGTCCCAAAGATGCAATTGCTACAGAAGTGGAGGGAAAATGAAGAAGACAATGATAGGAAATCACGCTGCTTCGTGGGGAGCGCAACTCTCTCGCGTTCAAGTAATTGCAGCATATCCAATCACTCCGCAAACTTTGATTGTAGAAAAATTATCCGAAATCGTTGCAGATGGTGAACTCGATGCGAAATTTATTAAAGTAGAATCGGAGCATTCCGCAATGTCAGCTTGCATCGGAGCCTCTGCAACAGGAGCAAGAGCATATACGGCGACAAGTGCTCAGGGTTTAGCTTTGATGCACGAAATGTTGCATTGGGCAGCTCTTGCTCGTCTCCCAATCGTGATGACAAATGTAAATCGCGCAATGGCTCCCGGATGGTCTATTTGGGCTGACCAGAATGACAGTTTGTCTCAAAGAGATACCGGTATGATGCACATCTTCGCTTCCAGCTCTCAGGATATTTTGGATTCGACAATTATCTCTTACAAAGTTAGCGAACAGGTTCTTCTCCCAACTTTGATTTCATTCGATGCATTTTTTCTTTCTCATACTATGGAAGTTGTTGATATGCCGCCAATTACAGATGTGGATAAATTCCTGCCGCCATATAATCCAGAATACAAACTTGATGTTAATAATCCGCGTTCATTTGGTGCTTTAACGAGCGAAGAACATTATTACGAATTTCGATACAAAATGCAAAATGCGATGGACGATGCTGTCGGTTTGATTAAAAAAGAAGGCAGAGAGTTTGAAAAACTCACGGGACGATATTACGATTTAGTTCATTCATACAAATGCGAAGATGCAGACCTGATTTTTGTCACTTCTGGAACAATTGCCGAAACTACAAATGTTGCAGTTGACGAATTGCGAAAAGATGGCAAAAAAGTCGGTAATCTGAAAATAAGAGTAATCCGTCCATATCCAAAACAGGATATTTTGAAAGCTGTAAAAAATTGTTCCAAAATTGCTGTCATCGATAGGAATATTTCTTGCGGATATCATGGAATTTTCGCTCAGGAATTGAAAGGCGCACTTTACAATGAAAGTGACATTCCTGTTTGGGGATATCTTGCTGGCATCGGCGGAAGAGATGTGAAAGTTGATGATATCAAAGAAATTGCTGATGAAACTTTCAAAAGTAAAAAACCTGTTGATATGATTATGAAGGGAGTAAAAATATGAAATTGACAATTCCAGAAAGAGAGATAATGCAACCGGGACATCTTGCGTGTCAGGGATGTGGCGCATCAATGGCGATGAGATATGCTCTGAAAATTTTTGGTAGAGATTCTGTTTTGACAATTCCTGCTTGTTGTTGGGCTGTGATTGACGGACCATTTCCATATACCGCCGTGAATGTTCCGCTTTTTCACACCGCATTTGAAACCGCCGCTGTGATGGCTTCAGGAATAAAAGCTGGATTAGATGTTCAAGGGGAAAAATCCACAAATGTGATTGCGTGGGCTGGCGATGGCGGAACTTTTGATATTGGAATTCAGGCAATTTCAGGCGCAGCAGAGCGAAACGACGACATCACTTACATAGTTTACGATAATGAAGCATATATGAACACTGGCATTCAGCGAAGTTCTGCAACTCCTCACGGCGCCTGGACGACGACGACTCCTATCAAACATTACAAAATTGGTGCCAAAAAAAATATGGTTGAAATAATGTCTGCTCACAGAATTCCATATGCTGCAACTGCATCAGTCGCCTATCCGGAAGATTTGTGTAAAAAACTTGAAAAAGCAAAAAATATTCGTGGATTTAAATTTATTCACATTCTCGCCCCTTGTCCAACCGGCTGGAAATCAGACCCGAAATATACAGTTAAACTTGCTAAATTAGCTGTGCAAACAAATATTTTCCCGATTTATGAAATCGAAAATGGCCTCAAATATACTCAAAATAAAAAGGTTAAACAAAGAAAACCGATAACAGAATATTTTAAATATCAAGGAAGATTTAAGCATCTAAAAAAAGAGGAAGTTGAGTTTATTCAAAAATCGATTGATAGAGAAAATGAAATACTTCTAAAAAAATTTTAAAAAACTTGACAGAAAATTAAGTTTTCCTCAAGTTTGCACTTCCTCATAATTCCCTCCTTATCTCGATTTATCTTTTAGATAAAGTCGAGATAGAGCCGCCTCCCCGGCGGCTCTTTTTTTTGCCTTGATATTTATATGAAAATACACGAAAGGTAAAATTAAATATCAAATTACAAATAAATCACAAACCCCAAAAAACAAAATTTAATTCATATCTTCTTCACAAAAAAATTTTGTTTGGAAAGAATTGTTCTGATTTCCAAATCCTCACCATCCGAAGAAAAAATAATTGCACCATCTTCATCAGTTCGGAAAAATTTTACATTATGTTTTCGTAATCTGTTCAATGCTTTATCGCTTGGCAAACCGTACCGATTGAATTTTCCAACAGAAATTGCACCAAATTCTGGCATTGTCAAATCCAAAAATTCATCGGTCGAAGATGTATTGCTTCCGTGATGACAAACCTTCAGAATATCGATATCAAGATTGTCGTATTTTTCGCAAAGCCAATGTTCAACCTCTTTTTCAGCATCTCCGGTTAAAAGAAATGAAAAATTTTTGTATTCACATCTTAAAATTATTGAATAATTATTAATATTTTTACTCGAAAATTCAAAATAAGGAAAAAGAAGTTTCATTTTTATCTGTGAAAAGTCGTCAAAAACAAGCGAAGTATCCGCATAAATTACTTCAATATTTTTCTCGGTAATTTTCTGACAAAGGTTTTTGTAAAGTTTCGAATTATACTCGCAATACGGCATTAAAATCGATCTGATTTTTATCTTATCAAGAAGATAATTTGCACCGCCAATATGATCTGCATGCGGATGTGTGAGAACCAATAAATCCAGTTTTCTGATTTGCTTACTTTGCAAAAATGGGAAGACAACTTTCTCACCAAAATTAATTTTATCTGTCTTATTTCCGGTATCAATCAGAATATTTTTTCTTGATGGCGTTTGAAGAAAAATTGCATCTCCCGTCCGCACATCAAGAATTGTCAACTCGATTTTCGGTAAATATAAAAGTGCAGGAAGAAAAATTAGAATTATGATAAGAAAAGCAGAAGAGCCAATATAGATAATCTTCTTCGTAATTTTGTCTCTCTCTTTCCAAATTAAAATAAGAATTAACAAAACGATAAAAATTCCTAAAACTTGCCAAATTTCAAAATTCAAAAAATCGAAAAGAAGAATTTTCTTACTGCTTACAAAATGAGAAATATCAAACAGAGTATTTATCAGAAATTTATCCGCCGCCACATAATAAAAATTTATGCTTGAAATTGGAAAAAACATCGTTAGAATTGATAACGGCAAGATAAAAGTGAGCAGCGGAATCGCAATCACATTTACTAAAATTCCACCAAGAGCAATTTTATTGAAATAGAAAATAGTTAGCGGCGCCAAAAAAAGTTGAACCGAAAAACTTATTGCCATCATATTCAAAAGCCAGTAAATTGATTTATATTTATTGTATAATGGATGCAAAATTTTGAAAAAAATAGGATAAAAAACCAGAATTGCGAACACAGAAAGAAAGGAAAGTTGAAATCCTACATATAAAATTTGTGCAGGATTTAGCAGCAGAATAATAAAAGCCGCTGCGAATAAAATATTGAGATTATCCGATTTTCGCTCGATGATTTTTGCAATCAAAACTAAACTTATCATTATCACTGCGCGGTTTACAGATGGCACAAATTGGCATAAAAACATATAATAAAGAAGAATCAGAATGGTCAAAATGCGTGCTAAATTTTTCTTTCGTAAAATCACTTGGAAAAGTGTGAGAAATATCAGAGCAATTACGCCTGTGTGAAGTCCGCTTACTGCCAGAATGTGACTCAATCCAGAATTTGAGAAATCGTTTTTTAACTCTTTGTCGAGTGCACCTTTGTCTCCCAAAATAATCGCCCGCAAAAATCCACTTTCCTTTTTTGAAAATAGTTTATTTATTCTATTTCTTAGCCATTTTCGTGGTGCAATTATTATTTTTGAGTAAAAATTTTGTGGCTTTTTCTCAATTTTCAGAGAATTTGAATATGCAAAAATAGATGCACAAATTCCCTGCTTTTCGAGATACTCTTTGTAATTAAAACTATATGGATTGTTGTTTGGATACAGTTTTCTTAGCTTTCCCAAAAAGTTAATATTGTCGCCAAATTTAATATCAAGTTTGCCTATAAAAGTCGCACTGATTTTACCATTAACAGGAATTTCTTCAATTGTTTGAAGTGACAAAATAGTTCTTGTTTTTCCAGAAATGAAAATTGCTTCGTTAGCAACTTCGGCTGAAATATGAAGTTTTTCATTCCCTAATTTGTCGATAAATTGCGAGATATGATTTTTAGGATAGAAATTTTTTAGTGAAAAACGAAAGGCACCAAAAATGAAAATAAAAAGAAATAAAATTAGAATTGGTTTTCGTTTTGAGAAAATGAGAAATATAAAAGTGATGGTAAAAATCGCAAAATATTCTAGTAATTGAAAGTCGAAAATTTTCGAGAAAATAATTCCTGTTGCAAAAAAAGTTGTAATTATTACAAAAGGTTTATTGGAGATTTTTTCAATCATTAAAATAAATTATTTTACTAAACGGATCTCAGAATTTAATTAGAATAAGCGGAAAGAATTTCTTTTTTTACTTTTTGGTCTACCGCAAAAATTGTTTCTAAATCGGGATTTGTAACATTTTCTCTCGCCAAACTCTTTTCAACAATTTTGCCAATATCTGTAAATTTTATTCTTTTTTTCATAAATAATGAAACTGCTGCTTCATTTGCGGAATTGAAAATTGTCGGCATAATTCCGCCAGTTTTTCCAACTTGATAAGCAAGTTTTAGAAGCGGAAATTTTTTATAATTAACTTTTCTAAATGTCAAATTTGGCAATTTGGAAATATCTGTAAATTTGCCAGTTGTAGCAATTCTGTCGGGATATGAAAGTGCAAATTGAATCGGAATTTTCATATCAGGATAACTCATTTGCGACAAAATCGAGCCGTCAATAAATTCCACCATTGAATGAATAATAGATTGCTGATGAATCACAACTTCGATTTGCTCAAATTTCAAATCAAAAAGATGATGCGCCTCGATGACTTCTAAACCCTTGTTTGCCATTGTTGCAGAATCGATTGTAATTTTCGAACCCATCTTCCAAGTGGGATGTTTGAGTGTATCCGCAAGTGTGATTTTGTCGAAATTTGCCAAATCCCAATTTTGAAATGGTCCGCCAGATGCCGTAAGTACAATTTTTCTAACCTGAGATGAAATGGAATTTCCAATCAGGCATTGCATAATTGCGCTATGTTCACTATCAACCGGAATCAATTTGCAGCTATTTTTTGAAGCAAGTTTCATAATAATTTTTCCAGCCATTACAAGAGATTCCTTATTTGCCAATGCAATATCGTGCTTACTTTGCAAGCCAGCAACTGTATATTTCAGTCCAGCTGAGCCGGAAACTGCATTCAGCAAAATATCATAATCTAAATTTTTCAATGCTTTCAGCAGATTTTTTTCACCATAAAAAATTTTTCTGTCAGAACTAATTTTTTGAGCTAACTTTTTATTTGTGATTGCTAATTTAGAAATTTTCAGTTCATCGGCAAGTTTCAGCAGATTTTTGTAATTGTTATGTGCAGATGCGAGCACAATTTGAAATTTGTCAGAATGCTTTTTTACAACTTCTATAGTTGATTTTCCAATGGAGCCAGTTGCTCCTAAAAGCACGATTCTCTTTTTCTGCATATCTTATCTGATAAAATTTAGATAGAAATAGAGCAGAGGTGCACTTATCATCAAACTATCAAATCTATCCAAAATTCCGCCATGTCCAGGAATTAAATTTGATGTATCTTTTACCTGAAAATCTCGTTTAATGGTTGACTCAATTAAATCTCCAAGTTGCCCAAAAATTCCTACGATTACGCCATAAATTAAAATATCGGTTTGTGTTAAAAGATTGATATTTGCAACTGAATTTACAATCAGATTTATCAGATAAGCAAAGATAAATGCCGATAAAATTCCGGCGAGAAATCCTTCTGCAGATTTTTTCTCGCTTGCTCTGAAAATATTGCGATGTTTGCCGAATTTTGCTCCAATAAAATATGCCGCAGTATCTGTAATCCAGATTAAAACCATCAGAAAAATAAAGAGAAAATTTCCATCTTCAAAATTGGTGATAAGAAACAAAAATTCTAACAGCAATGGGATATAGATTAGAGCAAAAATTGTAAAAGCAATTCGTTCAGAAGTTTGATTTATTTTATTGGAGAAGACATCATAACCGATTGATAGGATGATAAATACGATGAAAAGAGAGATAATATAATTCAGTCCAAAAAAGAAGATGAACCAGTTTATCATCAAGCCAAAAGTAGCAACAATCCACCAATTTATTTCTATATTCTTATTTTTTCTGACCAGCAGGCAGAACTCTTTTATTCCGAAAATTGACAGAATACTAATCAGAATTTGAAGGGGAATTCCACCAAAATATGCGCATATTAGCAAAATTGGTCCGAAGATTATTGCACTTAAAATGCGAGTTGTAAGTGGTTTCATATTAAAATTTTTGACATATTGATTGGAATAAGATTTTTATTCTTTTTTATTCGCGAATTCGTCGATAATTCCTGCGGAATATTGCAAAATTAATGCTGCGTCATAAGAACTGATATTTTCATCGGAATTAACATCTGCTTGAACAATTTGCCAATCGCTCCAATCTGAAATGATTCCTGCAGAATATTGAAGTGTAAGTGCAGCATCGTAAGATGTGATTTCCTCATCAATATCAACATCGCCCAAGAAAATTCCTCTCCAAATCCAATATGCAAATTCTGGATGGTCAATAAAAGGATTTCGATTATTTTGAATTTCATAAACAGCATCATTTCTCTCAATTTCCTTCTCGCTGACAGGATCCGCAAAGTGCCATTCAAATAACATTTCCAAAGCCCAAGATTTTAGCTCAGCACCGTTTACCATATCGTTTTCAATCCAGCCGCTATCTTCGTTGTAATAACGAGTGCACATATAAAAATATGTTCGAGCGAAGTCGCCTTTGTATTCGTCGATTGGTTCAAAAACAATTTCAGAATATCCAGAATAAGAGCTATAACCTCTTTTTGAGCCATTCAAAGAAGTCCAATTTGCGGAACCAACTTCACCGAATGGCAAATTGCTTCGCATTCCATTCACATAGCCATCAGTTGGATAAATATGAAACAGGTCAGATTTCATCGGATATTCATCATTGGACCAGCTACTTGGCCAAGAATGCTCTTTGTTAAAGCAATCTCCTTCACCACTATAATTCCCACATTGATCAAATCCAAAATTATATTCGTAAGGTGGTGTTCCGCCTGGAATATCAGAGTACATATCCCAAACTTTTCCATTTGGCTTTTGGTCAGTATCTTCAAATAATTCCCACAAATCACTATATACCTGCTGGTTATGATTATCAATAATGTTATGAAGTGCAAGACGTAGTTCGGTTTCAAACAGACCTTCACAACTATCGTAATAGCCATTTGGGATTTGTGAAAATCCATTTGAAACGACTAAGATAAATACAATTGCGAAAACAAATTTACATTTTT
>JACNJR010000087.1 GCA_014382495.1 Candidatus Cloacimonadota bacterium
TTTATTATGGAATGCCAGCATATCAAGCCGGAATTCAAGAAAATGATGTAATAATTTCGATAAATGATGAACCGATTTTCAGCTGGTATGATATGAGAAAAATTATCAGCAAAAATCCTGAAAATCCATTACAATTTGTAATTAAAAGGGGAGATGGAATTTTTAATTGCACAGTTATTCCGCAGATAAATCCCGGAAGTGATGAGAAATTTGGTTTTATAGGAATTCGTCAAAAAACGGATTTAACAACTATCGAAAAATTCAACTTTTTCACTTCGATAAAATTTGGATTTATTTCAACAATTTCAAGAACTTATGATTATTATGACGGAATAATTCGACTTTTCAAAACACCTTCTCAAATTCGCAAAAATTTGGGTGGACCGCTGATGATTGCTGCAATTACAGGTCAACAAGCAGAGCAAGGCATCGATTCGTTTTTGTCATTTATGGCAATGGTTAGCATAATTCTGATGGTTATGAATCTTCTTCCAATCCCGATTTTAGATGGCGGTTTGATTCTATTCGGATTCATTGAAGGAATCAGACAAAAACCTTTGAAAGCACCTACGCAAGCGGTTCTGCAAAAAATTGGTCTTTCGATTATTTTGGCTTTGATGATTTTCGCATTTTACAATGATATTTCCAAAATTTTATTCAGAAATTTCTAACAGAAAATTATTTTCCGTTTTAGATACAAGGTGAGGAATTATTTCCAAATTTCAAATTGTCAAAAAGGATAAAAATTCTTCTGCAAGATTAGGCAGATTGGAAACAAGTAGAAACATAATATCTACGCCAGTTTTTATGCCAGTCGGAACTCTTGGTTCTGTCAAGGCAATGTCTCCGAAGGAGTTAGAAGAAATCGGATTTGATATAATTCTTGCAAATACATATCATCTTTATCTCAGACCTGGAATTGAAATCATAAAAAAATCTGGCGGATTGCATAAATTCACAAATTGGGGGAAATCGATTTTGACAGATAGTGGCGGTTTTCAAGTTTTGAGTTTACAAAAATTTCGCAAAATCACAGAAGAGGGAATCAAATTTCAATCGCATATTGATGGAAGTTATCACTTTTTTTCGCCAGAAAAAGTGATGCGAATTGAGCACGATTTGGATGCTGATATTATTATGACTTTTGATGAATGCACACCTTTTCCAAGCGATTATGAATATGCAGAAAAATCTGCAAAGATGACGGCACGATGGGCTTTACGATGTAAAACCGAATACAAGAAATTGCAGAGCAAACAATCACTTTTTGGAATTATTCAAGGAAGTATTTATGATGATTTAAGAGAAAAAAATGCTAATGAAATAATGAAAATTGGATTTGATGGATATGCAATCGGCGGATTAGCAGTTGGTGAAAAAAAAGAAGATATGTATCGAATTGTAAATTTGCTTGATAAAATTCTTCCAAAGGAAAATCCGCGTTATCTGATGGGCGTTGGGACTCCAATTGACTTGCTTGAAAATGTTGAGCGAGGTGTCGATATGTTCGATTGTGTAATTCCAACTCGTCACGCACGAAATGGCTCGGTTTTCACAAAAAATGGACGACTCATCGTGCGCGATGCTATCTGCAAAGATGATTTGAAGCCGATTGAAAATGACTGCGATTGCTACGCTTGTAAACATTTTTCTCGAGCGTATATCAGACATTTGATAAATGTGAATGAAATTCTCGGAATCAGGTTGACAACAATTCACAACTTGACATTTTATTCAAATTTGATGAAGAATATTAGAAAAGCAATTAGAAAAAATAATTTTTCTGAGTTTAAAAAAAGATTTATCGCAAAATATACGAGAGAAAAAAAATGAGAAAAATAAAAATTTTATGGATTGATGACGAAATCGATATGGTTAAGCCACATATTCTCTTTCTTGAAGATAAAAATTTTGATGTCACTTCCGTTACAAATGGAAATGACGGAATAAATTTGGTTGAGAAAAATGACTTTGATATCGTTCTTTTAGACGAAATGATGCCAGGTTTGGACGGACTTGAGACATTGACAGAAATCAAGAAAATAAGGTCGTCTTTGCCAGTTGTTATGGTTACGAAAAACGAAGAAGAAAATTTGATGAATAAGGCAATTTCGCAGCAAATTACCGACTACATTATCAAGCCGGTAAATCCAAATCAGATTTTGATGTCTATCAAAAAAATTCTTATGAGCGATGAAATTAGAAAAAATAGATTAGGTGAGGAATATTCACAATTTTCTGCGTGGCTAAATCAAAAATTATTTTCGTTGCCAAATTGGAAAGATTGGATTGAAATTTATCGAAAAATAGTCGATTGGGATATAAAATTGGATTCGTTCAATTATGAAGATATCGTGCAGATGCATAGTTATGAAAAGAAAAATTGTAATGCTGAATTTTCTAATTTTGTCCAACTAAAATATCCCGATTGGATTAATATGGGCGAGCATCCAATTTTTTCCCACGAAATAGTTCAAAAATTTGTGAAACCGCAATTTTCTAAAAAAAAATTGGTCTATTTTATCGTTCTTGATTGTTTACGATTGGATCAATATGAAATTTTGAAACCTCATTTAGAGGAATTTTTCAATATCAAAACTGATTATTATTTTTCAATTTTACCGACATCAACTCCATATTCGCGGAATGCAATTTTTAGTGGAATGATGCCAGAAAAAATTTCGAAAGTTTATCCTCAATTTTGGAAAAGTACGAAGGAAGTTGAAACCAGTTTTAATCGTGACGAGCATTTTTTTATTGATGAGCAGTTGAAGAGATTGGACATTAATCTTCCAAACGGAAGTAAATATACAAAGGTTCTCGACCCAGATGAAGGGAAGTTTGTCTTGAAAAAAATTAACTCTTACAAGAATGACAAATTTAATATTATTGTCTATAATTTTCTGGATTTGTTGCTTCATCATCGCTCAAAAGATGAAGTTTTGCAAGAGATGATTCCAAATGATAAAGCGTTACGTTCACTTTCGAAAATTTGGTTTCTGAATTCATCTTTTTTCAAAACTATGCAGGAAATTGCGAAGCAAGATGCGGTTGTCGTTTTGACAACAGATCACGGCTCAATTAAAGTAAAACACGCGACAAAAGTCGTAAGTGAACGAGATTCATCGCCTGGTTTAAGATCAAAACATGGAAAAAATCTTACTTGTGATGAACGAGACACTTTCAGGATTTCGAATCCAAATCAAATAGGACTGCCGCGCGAAAATGTCGTTGAAAATTATATCTTCGCGAAAGAGGATTATTACTTCGTTTTTCCAACTAATTACAATGAATATAAAAATAAATTTAATGAAACTTATCAGCATGGCGGAATTTCGATGGAAGAGATGATTTTGCCAATTTCAATTCTGACTCCCAAAGAAAAATAGTGATGAAAAATTTGGACAAAACAAATCCGTTAGAGAAGATTAGTCAATCACTTAAAAATACTTCACAAATGGCTAAAAATTTTTCCTCCCTTCTCAAACTAAATGATGTTGTTACTTTATATGGCCCGCTCGGAAGTGGGAAGACATTTTTTGTCAAAGCGATTGCAAAATCTTTTGGAGCAAAAAATGTAAGCAGTCCTTCATTTGTGATTTTGAACGAGTACAAAACAAAAATTCCGATTTATCATTTCGATTTTTATCGATTGAAAAATGAAGAGGAAATTGCAAATATTGGATTTTGCGACTTTCTAAATCAACGAGGAATCTTCTTTATTGAATGGCCTGAAATGTCGGAAAAGATGTTGCCAAAAAATCATTATAAAATTTTTTTTGAGATATTAAACGAAAATTCACGAAAGATTACGATAAAGCATAATTGAGGAAAATATAATGGCGAAATTGATGAAGAGCGTTTCTGGAATCAGAGGAATTGTCGGCGAAACTTTAACCACAAATTTGGTGATGGAATTTGCACAGAGATTTGGAGTTTTTTGTGGTCAAGGAAAAATTTTAGTTGGCAGAGATTCTCGCACAACAGGAGAAATGCTTTTTAATGCACTATCTGCCGGCTTGATGTCTGTCGGAGCAAATGTTGTTAATCTTGGAATTTGTCCAACTCCTACGATTTTATTGGCAGTTGAAAAATCTGACGCTGCCGGCGGAATCGCAATTACCGCAAGTCATAATCCAAAAGAATGGAATGCATTAAAATTGATTGGTAATAAAGGAACATTTTTAACTCAAAGAGAATCAAACAATTTTTGGGAATTAGATGAAAACAATATCAGATATCAAAAATGGGATAAAATTGGCAAATTAAGTTATGACAATTCTGCAATCGAAAATCATATAAATGAAATATTAAACATAAAATATATCGATATTCAAGAAATTCGAAAGAGAAATTTCAAAGTTGTAATTGATTCGACAAATGGCGCAGGTGGCGTGTTTTCTCCAATTTTGTTAAAAAAATTGGGATGTGAAGTTATTGAACTTTTTTCCGAACCGACTGGGATTTTTTCACGAATTGCTGAACCATCTGCTGAAAATCTTTCTACACTTGAAAAATTAGTCATTTCAGAAAATGCTGATATCGGTTTTGCCACAGATCCAGATGTGGACAGATTGTCAATTGTTTCAGAAAAAGGGAAAGCGCTTGGAACAGAGTTTTCACTTCTTTTAGCCGAGGATTTCATCCTATCGCAAAATAAAGGAAGTATTGCCACAAATTTGTCATCTTCAATGGCTTCTGATGACATTGCAAAAAAATATAATGTGCAGATATTTCGTTCAAAAGTTGGCGAAATAAATGTTGCTGAGACAATGAAAAATCAGAATTGCGTAATAGGCGGAGAAGGAAATGGCGGAATTATTCTTCCAGATTTACACTTTACCCGAGATGCTCCAATGGGAATGGCTTTGATTTTGTCTTATATGACAAAAACTGGAAAATTTATTTCCGAACTTGCAGATAAAATTCCAAAATATTACATTTCAAAAACTAAAATAGAATTATCAGAAAATATCAATTTTGAAACAGTATTGTTGCAAATTAAAAAAAAATTTGAAGATAAGAAATTTGATTTTACAGATGGCTTGAAAATAATTGACAAAAATTTCTGGATTCATATAAGAAAATCTGGAACTGAGCCAATTGTTCGAATAATTGCAGAAAGCGGAAATGAAGGAAGAGCAAATAAGTTGTGCGAAGAAATTTCTTTATATTTCAAATGACAATAGATACTTG
>JACNJR010000049.1 GCA_014382495.1 Candidatus Cloacimonadota bacterium
ACGGGAAAAGAGAAATAATCCGCCAACTGGCTGACAAAATTCAAAAGAGGAAGATGCTCTGTTTCCGCATAACTAATTTATTTCATCTTCACAAGGTTCATTATTATCTTCTTCTCGTTCTGGTAAAATATTTTTATCAAGTAGTAAAAGATTATTCTTCAACACAGTTTCCAAATCAGCTAACGACCAATTTCCTTCGTGACGACCTATTCCATGCATAAAATGCGGGAAATGGACAAAATGAATTTTTTCATCTTCAAGTTTTGCTGAATATTTTCTGTTAATCACTATTGCGAAAGGAAAATGTGTTTCCGGCAAATTGTATTTCTCGATTAAATCCATATTTTCTGAATCTGTAATAAGATGATAAGATATTTTATATTTGTCTTTATATTTCATCAAAATCACATTAACTTTTTCTAATGTCTGCAAAGATGGATTTTTGTTTTTATGAAACACTTCTATCGTCTTCATTGATACACCATTACACGAAATTAAAAGTGATATTGAAACAGCAAATAATATTATTTTACTCATTTTTCTATCCTTAAATGTCATTTATAATTTAAGAACTTTTTTATCAATAAAAAATATTTTTAGGTAAAATAAATTTAATTTGAGAAAATCTATGTCAATAAAAAAGTAAAATTAATATACTTTTGATGATTGTATCTTATAAAAATATGATTCAATTTTGTGTAAAGCTTTTGGTAGAAAATTTGTCATAAAAGTGAAATTGGGTCAACATCGATGTGGACTTTGACATATTTCGGGATTTTAATTCTCGCTTTGAACTGATTAATAAACTCATTTACGGTTTTTCTATCTTTAGCTTTTACAATAATGTGATATCGAAATTGTTTATGAATTTTGCTAATTGGCGCCAAAACTGGTCCTAAAATTATTCTATCATCAATTCGCCCTAATTTGTTAACCTCTCTTCGAATTCCGAATACTATCTTTTGAAGATTCTCTTTATTGTTCAAACGGAATAAAATTCTAACTAACTTTGTATAAGGCGGATAGTGAAGTTTTTTGCGTAATTCCAGTTCGTGATTAACAAAATCTATAAAGTTTTGTTTCTGCCCAAATTGAATGCTGTAATGCTTCGGATTAAATGTCTGAATGATGACTTCGCCTTTTTTCTCACTTCTTCCCGTTCGTCCAGCAACTTGAACAATATGCTGAAAATTTCGTTCGCTTGCACGAAAATCTGGCAAATTTAAGTTTACATCTGCTGAAATAATTCCAGCAAGAGTTACATTCGGAAAATCCAATCCTTTAATTATCATTTGCGTTCCAAGAAGGATATCGATGTGCCCATTTTTCATTCTATTAAAAATATTCTGATAACTCGCCTTCCTCGTCGTTGTATCTGAATCCATTCGCACAATCTTTGCCGATGGAAATATAAATTCCAAATTTTTCTCAATTTTCTCCGTTCCAGGCAGACCAAAATTGAAAATATAACTTTCACATTCTGGGCATTTTTGCGGCAATTTCTGGCTATATCCACAATAATGGCAAATCATCTTCTGGCTGTAAGAATGGTATGTCAAACTGATGTTGCAATTTTGGCACTTGAAAACTTTTCCACACTTCACACATTGAATATAAGAGGCATATCCGCGCCGATTTTGAAAGAGAATTATCTGCTCATTTTTATGCAATCTATCTTCAATTTTCGTTTTAAGAATTTCAGAAAACAACTCGCTATGGTTGTCTTCTTTACGCATATCGACAATTGTTAATTTAGGCAAAATTTGATTTTTCACTCTTTTTTTCATTTCGAGCAAATGATATTTTTCGAGTTTTGTGTTGAAATAAGATTCCAAAAATGGCGTCGCACTCCCCAAAATCACTGTTGAATTATTCAATTTTCCGCGCAATACAGCCACATCTCGTGCATTGTATAAAGGAATTCGCTCAGATTGTTTGTATGAATTTTCATGCTCTTCATCAACAATAATCAAGCCGATATTTTTTAATGGAGCAAATATTGCACTTCTTGCACCGATGACAATTTTTTTCCTTCCAAAATTAATCTCATTCCAGATAAAAAGCCGCTCATTGTCAGAAAGTTTGCTATGAAGAACTGCGATTTCATCTCCGAAATGTGCATAAAATCTTTCAACAGTTTGCGGTGTTAATGAAATTTCGGGAATGAGTAAAATCGCTGTTTTGCCTTTTCCAATCACACTTTTCATCGCTTGAATATAAACTTCTGTTTTCCCACTTGAAGTTACACCTTGCAAGAGAAATGTCTCAAATTTATTATCTAAAATTGGTTTTTTTATCTCACAAAGAACATTTTTCTGCTCTTCAGTATGTTCAAATTTCAATGGCTGAATTTTATTTATATCTTCAAAAATGTTCGGATAAATCTCCTTTGTGAAAATTTTCACAACTCCCTTTTTCTTCAAATTATTTATCAAACTATATGAAAATTCTGAGACGATTTCAGAAATAGGAACAGGATTTTTCTCATTTTTCAGAATTTTATGTAATGCTTTTTGCTTAGAAGTTAAATCAATTTTCTCTTTTTTGTCTAATATTTGAATGAAATTTACAGTTTTTTTTCTGATTTTCCTCCTGAAAGTTCTTTCGATTTCAATAATATCTTTATTTTCCATTTCCAGAAGATTCTTAAAAAGTGATGCAATTTTCTGCTTTTTGA
Source organism: Candidatus Cloacimonadota bacterium (assembly GCA_014382495.1). Lineage (GTDB taxonomy): Bacteria > Cloacimonadota > Cloacimonadia > JGIOTU-2 > JGIOTU-2 > JACNJR01. The sequence goes on from JACNJR010000049.1 coordinate 2,678, forward strand.
ATTGCTCAACAGAAATTGGTGAAGATGATTTTTTCAGAATATCAATGATATTTTTATATTTTGGAATGCTGCACTTTTTATTTTTCAATGTAACATTTTGAATTGTGTTTATACTCATTCCGGCTGGCAGCATAGCTTTTAGCACAATACCAATAGGACAAAAATAGTAATTCGAAATCCATTTTCCGAGATGAAATAATTCCTTATTAATTATCGGTTCATCATCCAGAATTTCCTGAATTTGTTTTATCTTCCTGATTCCAAAATCTATCTTATTTGGAAATCCAATAATGATGCCAGTTTGTAGGCGATAATTGAAATTTACAATAACTCTTTGTCCAATTTTTGGTTGAAAATTTTCTGAAATATTATATGTAAATGTATTCGGATTATTTATCGGAAATGCGATTTCTACGAACATATTTTAGTATAAATTAGGTTGTTAAATGTGCTGATTGTGAAATAATTTTTTTTATATTTCTTGCTTCTTTGCTTCAAATTCAGAAATTTTGGAAAAATATGAATAGAAAAAAACTTGCTAAATTTGGCGAAGATATAGCTGCCCAATTTTTGGAAAATAACGATTACGAAATTCTGAAAAGAAATTATCATTCCGTGTACGGCGAAATTGATATTATTTGCAAAAAGGACAATCAGCTTATTTTTGTTGAAGTGAAAGCGAGACAATCTGATAAATTTGGTGGACCACTCGATGCAATAACGGAAAATAAAAAGGATAAAATCATAAAAACAACTTATCATTATCTCGCCAAATATGAGTTAGAATCGCCTGTACGATTTGATATAATCACAATACAATATATTGCAAAAGACAAAAATTACAAATTTCATCATATAAAAAATGCTTTTTTCGGAACTTCATTGACAAATTTTTATTCCAATTCCCGAACATCAAAATAAGGTCCAAGATAATTCGCCCAATTCGGGTCTGTACATTCCTTTTCATCATTTTCACGATAGACCAATTTGTAATTTCCTTGCCCAGAAAAATCAACAAAAATATACACCTTTTTCCCGCCTGAAAAACCATAATATTTCCAAATAATATACGGTTTTGCTCGATAATTAAAACTCCTATCAATGACATCTTCTGGCTTCCCAAATCTGATATAAATCCTTCCCCTATCGGTTTTCCAGCCATCTTCAAAATGTGAAAAATTTTGATTTGCATATTCTGTTCGTTGAATAATTTCTCTCTTAAATTCGTTCACTTCCGAAATTGGATTTGGGTCATTTTCTCGCCAAAATTTTTCCAGAAAATCTATTTTCGATTTATTATCTAAATTTTCGTAAATCCTTTTTTTCTGACTCGTTAGAAAGTATTTTGCAAATTTATATTCCGACTCAGCGTCCTTTTTTGAAATCTTTTTCTCACCTTTTTTTATATACAAAATCTCATTTGAAGAAGTAATTTTATTCCCAGATGAATCAAAAATAGTTAGAAAAATTTCATAACTTCCAGATTCCCAATTTGCCACTGAAACAGAATCATAAAAAACTTTTTTGTATTTTTGAAGCTGCATTTTTTCATCTTTTTGATAATGCACTGAACCAAATTTTGAACTAATTTCAATATGCAAATTATAGAACTCATCAATTTTTTTATTGGGTTTGTAAATTTCAAAATAATAAACAAAATTTGGAGCAATCTCAGGATTTATTAGATGATTTGGATTGACCAGAAATATGATATTATCTCGTTTGAAGTTTGCAAAACTCTCGGTTGTATCTGATTTGCAAAACGAATTAATTTCAATGTCGCTAATAGAAATTTTATCGGGATTGATTGTGTGAAAAGTTTTGTTCCAAGTGATAGAATTTTCATTTAACATATCGGAAATTTTTACAACTAATTGATAAATTCCAGGTTTCACTTCCGCAATAATTTTATCAATGTAAAATTCTTCTGAAGTATTAACAATCTTTTGGGGATTTATTGAGATTAACGCCGAATATTTCTTATTATACAACTTTTCGTCATTTTGATTTAATATCGAAAAATCGATTTCAATTTGCGAATGATATTTCTCTTCAAAAAATTTAAATTGTAAATCCTTGTGCGAGATTTTGTGAGTGATTTCGAATATCGTATTTCCATTTTCATTCAAAAATTTGTTGCAATCAAAAAAGACCGGAAGTTTTGCAAAAATTAGTTGTGGAATCAGAAAAATAATTAAGATAATTATATTTTTTTTCATTGAAATTCAACCTTCACTTTTTCAAAATATTCATTATTTTTATTTACGAAATCATAAAATTTCTTTCCAGGAAATATTTTATATTTTTGAGAAGCGATATCAAGTAGACCAAAAATTTTTGTTTTCACTCGAAAGTGCAATGCGAATTTTCCAGATTCTGCCGATATATTTTTCACAAACGATTTCAAATTAATCTTTCCTATATTCGTTTCAGAAATATCGATAAAGACATTTCCTGAAAGTTTTTTATTTAATGAATTTATTGGAATTATTCTTTGGGCGACAAATTTTAAGTTCTCTGCATTTTGTGAATCTTTATTCGAAATTCGTCCGACGAAATAAAATATTTCTCCCTCTTTTAGATTTTTTCCATATTTTAAATATAGTGTAGCAAAAAGTACCACTTCGAATTTGCCGTATAAATCTTCGCATTTTAGAAATGCCATCAAATTTCCGTTTCTATCAGTTTTTTGGGAAATTTCATTTAGTAAGGCAAAAATTCTCAAATCTCCGGAAATTTTTTCTTTATTTTCTGAAAATTCTTTATATTTTTTCGTATCAAAATTTGCAGTAAAATGAATTTCCTCTTTGTGATTTGCCAATGGATGTCCAGAAATGTAGAATCCAAGAAGTTCTTTCTCCCTTTGCAATTTATAACTCAATTTCCAATCATCAATTTTTGGGAGTGCGGGATAGATATTTTTTTCTTCAAAATCATTATCAAAAAGTGAGGATTGACCTCTGTTTTTTTCGATATTTTTTTGGGCTCCGAAATTTAATGCAGTTTCGATTACAGCATATTTTTGTGCTCTATTTCCATCCAAATTATCCATCGCGCCGGTGGCAATCAAACTTTCCAGCGAAGTTTTATTTATATTTGTGATTTCTATTTTTTCGCAAAATCCGAAGATATTAGAATATTTTACATTGCTCTTTCGTCCTTCTACAATTGCCTTTGAAGCATTTTCTCCCATATTTTTTATCGCTTTTAGACCAAAAATGATTTCACTGTTTTCATTACTTAATGCGGATTTTTTTACAACTGTGAAATTGTATTCACTTCTGTTTACATCTGGCGGAAGCACTTCAATTTTCATTCTTTTACAATTATTGATAAATTTTGCAATTTTATCATTATTTTGCTCAACTGTCATAAGTGCAGCCATAAATTCTGTGGGATAATTCGCTTTTAAATATGCTGTTTGATACGAAATTATGCCGTAAGCAACGCTGTGAGATTTGTTAAATCCATATTGCCCAAATTTTTCAATTAGCTCGAAAATTTTTTTTGCAGTTTGTTTATTAACGCCGTTGTTTACTGAACCTTCGATAAATTTTGGTTTTAATCTATTCATTACAGATTTTATCTTTTTCGACATCGCTTTTCGCAAGACATCTGCTTCGCTGAAGGTAAAACCTGCTAATTTATTCGCAATTTGCATAACTTGTTCTTGGAAAATTATGACACCATAAGTTGGTCTAAGAATTTCCTCAATCTTTGGATGCAGATAAACGATATCCTCTTCATCGTTTTTTCTTCTTATGTAAACCTTGTGCATTCCGCTATTTAGAGGACCAGGTCTATACAATGCTGTGCAAATTGCCAAATCTTCAATGCAGTTCGGTTTGATTTGCATAAGAACAGTCCGCATTCCTGTGCTTTCAAACTGAAATACGCCGTCAGTATCGCCATTGCAAAGAAGTTCATAAGTTTTTATATCATTTAAATTGATTTTGTCAATATCGATTTTTTCATTATAATTTGTTTTTATTGATTCGATAGTTTTTTCGATGACTGTAAGATTTTTCAGACCAAGGCAATCCAATTTCAGGAGTTTCAATTTCTCCAGCCATTTGCCTTCATATTGCGTGATGACACTCTCATCTTTTATACTTTTCGCAAGTGGAACATAATTCATCAAATCATCTGGCGCGACGACCAAACCAGCAGCGTGAACGCCAAAATGACGAAGAAGTCCCTCCAAAATTTGAGAGTACTCCATCAGTTGTTTATTTTCATCTTTACTCTCAATCAATTCCTTCAAATCTGGATTATATGCCATCGCTTGTTTGAGTGTAATTCCCGGGCGCGTATCAATCATTTTTGCAATTCTGTTCACTTCACTTTGCGATAATCCCATAACTCGTCCGACATCTCGAACAACCATTCTAGCTTTCAGCGAACCAAAAGTGATAATCTGACTGACATTTTTTCTGCCGAATCTTTTCACGATAAAATCAATCACATTATTGCGCGTTTCTGCAGAAAAATCTATATCGATATCTGGCATACTAATTCTGTCGGGATTGAGAAATCTCTCAAAAATCAAATCATATTTTAGCGGATCAATTCGCGTAATATCAGTAAGATACGAAACTATGCTGCCGGCTGCGGAACCTCTTCCTGGACCGACCATTGTTCCCATTTTTCGTGCTGCCATAACAATTTCGCGAGTGACCAAAAAATATCCAGCGAAACCAGTTTTTTCAATGATTTCTAATTCGTATTCGATTCGCTTTTTGATTTTTTCAGTCACCTTTTCATACTTTTTTTCCGCTTCCTGAAAAACAATTTTCTTCAGATAATCATCCATATTTTTATATTTGTCTGGGATAGAAATTTTCGGAAGTAGAAATTTATCAAATTTAAGTTTTAGATTACATTTATCAGCGATTTTTACTGTATTTTCAAATGCACTTGGAAAATCGGAAAAGAGTTTCTGCATCTCGTTGGTAGTTTTGAAATAAACCTGGTCTGTATTGAATTTCATCCGATTTTCATCACTCAATAATTTTCCTGTTTGAACGCATAAAAGAACATCGTGGACTTTCGCGCCTGACTTTTGTAAATAGTGATTGTCATTTGTGCAAACTAGTTCTGCGCCTGTCTCTTCTGACAATTTTATCAATCCATTGATAACAACTTCTTCATCTTCCAAATCAAGTCGCATAATTTCCAAAAAGAAATTTTCTTTCCCAAAAATATCTTGATAAGTAATGAGATTTTTTTTTGCTTTCTCGTATTTTCCAGCAAGAATAAGTTGTGGTAATTCGCCCTTAAAGCAACCACTCAAAGCGATTAATCCTTCAGAATATTTTTTTAGTAACTTCTTATCAATTCGTGGTTTATAATAAAATCCTTCGAGAAATGCGATACTGGAAAGTTTGATTAAATTATAATATCCAGTAAGATTTTTAACGAGAAGAGTGAGATGATATCGCGTTTTTTTTCTATCTTTTTTTGAATGAATACTTCCATCGATAATGTAAGTTTCCATTCCGATAATTGGATTCAAACCCGCTTCAGTTGCCTGTTCATAGAAATCAATCGCTCCATACATATTTCCGTGGTCGGTAATTGCTACGGCAGGCATTCCATCTTTTTTTGCCAACTCAATCATTTCTGTGATTCGGCAAGCACCGTCTAAAAGGCTATACTGCGTATGATTGTGCAAATGGACAAATGACACTTTTGCTCCTAATTCATTTTTTGTGTAGTTTACTACTTTTTATCAAATTACAATTCTTGTTGTCAAAATATTTCTTGAAAAATTCGCAAAAAAAAAGACAATCCAAAATTAGATTGCCTTTCGAAAATCTTTCAAGAAAATTAATTAACTTCAGAATAGACACTTACTCGGCGTCTATTTTTCTTGAATTTAATATTTCTTGGAGATTTTTGCCTTTCAAATTTTACATATCCATCAATCAGGGAAAATATTGTGTAGTCATTTCCAAGTGCAACATTGTTTCCTGGATGAATTTTAGTTCCGCGTTGTCTCACGATTATATTTCCAGCATAAACAAATTCGCCAGAATATTTTTTCACGCCGAGATATTGCGGATTACTATCTCTTCCGTTTTGAGTGCTACCAACACCTTTTTTATGTGCCATTTTTATCCTTTGATATCCGTAATTTTGATTTCAGTAAATTGCTGCCGATGTCCTTGCTTTCTTTTATAGCCCTTTCGTCGCTTTTTCTTAAACACAATTATCTTTTTATCTTTTCCGTGCGAAAGAACTTCAGCAATAACTTTTGCATTTTTTACTTTTGGTTTTCCAATTTTCGGAACTTTTGAAACTTTTACAAGTAAAACATTTTTAATTTCAAACTCTTTTCCAATCTCGTGTTCCTCAAGAAATGGAACTTTCAGCACTTCATTTTTCTGAACTTTTACCTGTTGCCCTTTTAATTCTACAATAGCATACATTATTTCTCCTAAGAATTGCTAAATTTTGAAAATTAAATTTTCGTGTCAAGTTTTATACATATTTGTTATATCTTTTTGAGATTTTATTGAAATAATTCTAAATTGATTTTGATACAAATCTTCATCTTTCTGGAATTTTATATCAAAATGATAATTTGATTTTGATAACAAATTTTTCTCTGAAATATGTTGAAAAACTAATGGATGAACAAATATCTCAAACTCATCTTGCGGATGATATTTTTCAGCTCTATCAAGCCATTTTATCAGATTGTTTGCAACATAAGCTCTATCCAAAATTCTTCCAAGTCCGTCACAAAAAGGACAAGTTTCAAAAAAAGATGAGAGTAGATTTGAGCGCGATCTTTTACGAGTCATCTCAATTAAATTTAATGGACTTGTCAAAAATATTTTGTGAACGGAATAATCTTTTTTCATCTCCTTTTTAAAAATATTGAAAACCTTTTCCCGATTTGCGTCGCTCTTCATATCGATAAAATCGATGATTATCATTCCGCTTAAATCAAACAGCCTTATCAATCTTGCAATCTCTTTCATCGCATTAATATTGGTTTTGGTGACTGTTTCCTCCAAACTATCACCGCCAACAAAACTGCCTGTATTAATATCAATCGAGACCAATGCTTCGGTTTTTTGAATGACGATGAAGCTTCCATTTTTCATATAAATTCTTGGATGCGAGATTTTATAAATCTCTTTTTCAATTCCGAATGCGTCAAAAATATTTGATTTTTCCTGATAGAGTTTTATTTTTTTTAGCATTCCTGGTGTCGTTCCCTTCAACATTTTGATAATTTTGTTTCTTTCTGGTTTTGAATCGAGTATAATTTCGTCGATTTCCTTGTTTATCAAATTCGTAATCACAACGGAGCTCAAGTCATTTTCATCGTAGATACAGCTCGGAGCGGGAACATCATTATATCTATCCAAAATATCTTGCCAGGTTTTTTTCAGAATTGAATATTCTTTTTTAAATGTTGAATCTGGTTTGAGATTCGCATTCGTTCGCACAATTAATCCAACATTTTTATCTTTGATTTTTCGGAAAACTTTTTTTAATCTCCTTTTCTCTTTATGTTCTGAAATTTTTCTCGAGATTGCGACATTATTTTTATTCGGGATAAAAACCATATATCTTCCTGGAATTGAGATTTCGCCAGTCAAACGAGAACCTTTTTTCTCAAAAGGTGCTTTCTCAACTTGAACCATAACATCATTTCCGACTTTGAGCAGATTTCCCATTTTGCTGATATCATCTTTCACCTCTTTGACAAATTTCTTATCCTCCAATTCTTCATTATCGAGAAAATCTGGTTCAGCATCGCGAAAGTGCAACAATCCAGTTCTTTCCAATCCGATATCGATGAATGCAGCACCCATTCCGGGCACATTATCTTTCACAATTCCTTTATAGATATTGCCAACAATTTCTCGCTCTTCCATCTTATGGACGGTTAATTCAACCAATTGGTTATCTTCCAAAAGCGCAATTCTGCTCACGAAATTTCCTACATTTATTACCATTTTACTTTTCATAATAAAAATCCTTTCTATATTTTTCTAAAACATTTTTTTCTAATTATATTTAATTCATCGACTTTTTCCCAAGGATATTGGAAAATATTTTCTAAAATATCAAAGATATTAGCACCTGATATTTTTTTTTCGATTGTTAAATTATTTTTATCTAATCTAATATTCTGAATCACGTCTTTCAAATTTACAACTTTTCCTCTTTTTTCTATCAAAAATTTTTTATTTTCGAACGCCGAAAGTCCATTTTTCCAATTAAATTTATGAGAAAATTCCACGCAAATTTCTTCAAATTTATAATTAGATATTTTTTGATTTATTGAAGTTAAAAATTCTACTTTTTTCAAAATAAATCCTTTCGGAAGATTAAAATTCAGGTTTTCAAAAATTTCTTTTTCTCTAATTTTTCTAAGAAGATTAATGTCAAAAAATTCATTTTCGCCAGATATTCCCAATGACATTGGCGGACCAAAAGATAGTTTTGGATGCGGCGAAAAACCCTTTGTATATTGAATTGGAAGACCACTTTTCCGAACAATTTTATAAATCATTCGCATCAAATCTCTGTGCGAAAAAAATCTTAAATTATCGATTTTTTGGTAAAATATTCGATATTTGAAATTTACTGATTGAAATTCTTTTTTCGAAATATTCGATTTTGTAAAACTTGTTTTTTGCTTCGTTTTTTTATCCACATATTTTGGTTCTGCTTTTTCACAAATTCCACAATTTTGGCAACTGCTTTCGCGACAATCAAGTGTAATTTCTCCATTTTTTGATTTCCTAAATTCATTTTTCAAAAATTCTTTATCAATGCCCGCGTCGATATGCTCCCAGCATAAATTCTGATTTATATCTTTTGAGTCAGAATATTCATCGAAATTAATATCATTTTTTTGAGCAGATTTTGCCCAAATTGAAAAATCAAAAAACTCATCCCACGCATCAAATTTTGCTCCATTTTTGTATGAATCCAAAATCAATTTTCCAACCTTTCTGTCACCTCTTGAAATCACAGCTTCCAAAAGTGATTGTTCGACTGAATGGTATTTTATCTTAACTTTTTTATCTCTTTTGAAATGATTTTTCACAGCATAAATTTTTTCCAAAAGATTTTCTCTTTTTTCGAGAGCAGACCATTGAAATGGCGTAAATGGCTTAGGAATAAAAGCAGAAAGAGTTACATTGATTTTCAATCTTTTGGTTTTCGGCGTGAAGGTGTGAATTTTTTCAATCAGATTAATAATTTCCTGAATGTCATTCTCGGTTTCAAAGGGAAGACCAATCATAAAATACAATTTCACGGAATGAAGTCCAATCGCAATTGCCGACAAAATTGAATCGAAAATATCTTCTTCCGAAATCTGTTTATTGAGTATATTTCTGAGTCGTTGGCTTCCAGCTTCTGGCGCAAAAGTCAAACTTCCTCCAATCATTTTTGTTACAGATTTTGCAAATTTTTTATCAAAAGCATCTATTCTCAATGACGGAAGTGAGAGTGCAGTTGCTGTTTTTGGAAAATTTTCAGTCAATTTCGATATCACATATTCTATCTGCGAATAATCTGAAGTTGATAATGAGCTGAGGGAAATTTCCTCCCAACCGCTCATTTTGACCTCTTGATTTGCGATATCCAAAATGACTTCTTCATCTCTTTCTCGGACAGGTCTATAAATCATTCCCGCTTGACAAAACCGACAGCCGCGACTGCATCCACGCATAATTTCGATAACAGATCTGTCATGAATTATCTGAATTAGTGGAGCCAAATGCGGAAAATGTATCTTATCAAAATTATCAAAATCGGCAAAAATGTTTTTCTCAATCTTGGATTTGTGATTTTCAGAATTTTTCGGAACGATATAAGTTCCCGTCTTATCTGATATTTGCTGATAAAATTGCGGAACATACACACCTTTTAATTTCGATAGTTTTTGAAGTTTTTCGTTGCGAGGAATATTCTTATTTTGCCACAGAATTTTTCCAATCTCAACGATAATATCTTCTCCATCGCCTATTACAAAAGCATCAAAAAATATAGAGAGCGGTTCAGGATTGAATGCGCCAGGTCCACCTGCAATTATCAAAGGAGAATTTTCCTCTCGATTTTCCGCAAGAATTGGAATATTCGCCAGTTCGAGCATCAACGGGATATTGGCATAAGTCAATTCATATTGCAATGTAAATCCGACAACATCAAATTGATTTAGCGGAATTTTATCTTCGATAGAAAAAAGTGGAATTTTATTTTTACGCAGAATATCAATCAAATCTTGTGCGGGCGCATAAACTCTGTCCGCAACAAAATTCTCTTCCCTATTAATTATCGAATAGAGAATTTTCAAACCGAGATGCGACATTCCAATTTCATACAAATCTGGAAATGCCAAAGCAAAATTTAATTTCTTTTCAGTAACTGTTTTTTTTTTGCAATTTAACTCATTGTTGAGATATCTTCCCGGTTTTTTTACATAATTCAAAAAGTGTTTGATTTCTACTTTTTGCACAACTTTCCTTAAATTTGATTTTTAAAAATTTTTTCATTGTTCTTTTATAAATTTCGGTCGAACAATCCATTTAGATTTCTTATTATTCGTAATATATTTGCTCAAAAGTTCTTCATCTTTGTAATGAAAATTGTCGTGAATTTCATTCGAATTATTCTCGTTTATTTTTTCTTTTTCAATCTTTTTTACTTCGGAAATTTGGGCAATTTCCTGAGGACTCGCCTTCATTTTTTCTCTTTGAGTTTTTATTTCTTGTGAAAGATTTATTCCAATAATAAAAATTGCAGAGATAAAAATAACCGTTCCAATTATCTGAAAAACAATTTTATTTACGAGGATTTTTTTCTTATATTTTTTCTTCGCTTTTGAGGTAAAAAGAATGCTCTTTTTATCTTTAACATCAAGTTTATGCATATCAAATAATTTAAGAACTTTTCCGATATCGGCTTCCAAATATCGAGCATAATTCAAAACTTTCATCCTTGCATAACTTGGAATTAACACATCATCGATATTTTCATTTTCAATTGCAGAGAGATGTTCCACTTTTATTTTTGTCATTTTTGAAACATCTTCAATTGAGATATTTTTATCTTCGCGAATTTCTTTTAGAAATTTTCCGTAAGTTTTCATTGTTGATTACAAATTAAAATTCCGATGGCACAACCCAAAGTATTGAATGCCAAATCTTTGTAACTGAAATGATTGTTTTCTTTTTTTGAATCGTGAATTTCCTTTGCCAATCCCCAAAATTCTGTGATACTAATTGCGAACACTCTGCTTGAATTTCTGTCCATTTGGCAACCATTATTCAGCAATTCAAAATTCCAACAATATAAAAATGTTGATGCGGTTAAATGTGAAAATTTATCTTTGCTAAGCCATCTATCAACTGGTTTTTGGATTTCTTCAGAACAGATTAATGATGTAAAAAAAATAAATAATAAAAAAACTAAATAATACTTTTTCATCGATTTTCCAATAATTTTTTTCCTATCATCTTTGTCAAAGTTTGATTATTTTTTATCAATCCAAATTGGATTTGTCCAACAAAATTTTCCATTTTTTGTATAAATTTCAACTCGAAAATAATCTTGATTTTCATTTTTTATTATAAATTTATCAGAAAATTTGTAATCTGATATTTTCAAATTTCTCTCCAATTTTTCTTGTTTATTTTCAAAATCTCCAGAAAAAATAATAATTTTTTTTATCATTCCAAATTCTTCGGAAGAGATTGCATTGATTTGAAATTCGAATTCTTCCGAATTTTTTATACCCGAACCAATCTCTGAATTATTTATAGAAAAATTTACAAGAGGACCATCGGTCACACAAATACGATTTTTTTGAAATTCACTTATAAAATTTTTTGCTGTAAGTTTTTCGTCAGATTTGAAGAATGTTCGCAAATTTCCAAATATCTGGTCATTTGACGAAAACAGGCACAACAATGGTATTTTAACGGCTCGTTTCACATTAAAGTGTCCATGCGCATCATTGCCCGCTAAAATAATTATCCGATGTTTTTCCAGAAGAAGTTTTATCCATTTTCTCTTTGCATTAGAGATATACTGCCGATTTTTTCTATTCAATATTTGGAGATACTGAATTCTGTTATCAACAATATCATTCTCATTCCAAGCACCTCTTTTAAGAAGAATCATTTGAACCGGATTGTAGAAATTTTCAAAAGTATGGGCTGAAATCAGTAGAGAATTTTTTTCTGATGTTTTGCGCACATTTTGTAACGAAACGGATGGATTATTTCGAAACCATTTTTCAGCACTATCGCCAGAACCTTGAATAAATTTTTCATTATTGATTAACAAAAGGTGAACATTTCTGTTTTTGGAATTTCCACAAGACAGTTCTTCGCCAAACAAAATTGGATATTTTTCTTCTTTCTGGATTGTTTTTACAGCATTTTTCATTTTCTTCCATTTAGGAAATTCGGGATTATTTTTCAGATAATTATTCTCGCAATCATCCAAATCGTAAGAATGATCTGTCACAAAAAACCAATCGAGATTCATTCTTTTCGCAAGGTGAACCGCTGAATTTATATCAGCGCCAAATTCCACTTGGTCATCTGTAAAATTCGAGTGAAAATGCGGGTCACCTGAAAACCAATTTTCAAACTTTGGCAGTGATTCTTTGGCAAGATATGTTGTAAATTTCGTATGAAATCCAGGCAAATTGTCATTCTCAAAAACAAATTCTTTTTGGTCTTTCTGGCGAGTTATATGAAAAATTATTGTAATTTCTGCTCGTTGAGAATAATCAATTTCGGGAAAATCAACTTCTATTATCTGGCTAAAATACTTGCCATTCAAATTATGATTTAGTTCGATTTTCTTCTGAATATTAAGCTGTTTTGACTGAATGGTAATTCTAATTTTATCTAACGATATCGGAAATTTTTTAGCATCTTTTGCAATTATTAAAATTGGGATTGAGTTTTTTGTGGAGAGATCAATCCGATATGGCAAATCGGCAATTATTTCCGGAAGTTTTCTAAAATAAAATGGGTAAAGAAACCAAATATGGTAGTGAATTTCTGGATATAATAATATCGGAAAAAAATTTATCATTAAAAATTTCTAATTTTGGAAAAGAGATTTTAAAAAAATATCAAAAATTTGGAAAATAAAAATCAAAGAGATTTATGGCAACCAATCTCTATCGATAACACCTTTTTCGCCATTAACTGACCAGGATTTTGCCGAGAAATTATAAATTATTTTTGCGCTAGCTTTCCCAAATTTTGCAGTTGTGGTCGCCACCATCGTAGAATCAGTTAATGTAAATTTAAAATATTTTCTATCATTCAAATTTGTAATATTTAATTGACTGATATCAAATGCGTAATATTCATTTTCCTTAAAAAATTTTTCATTCTCTTGCAGAATGAGATTAAAAGTCGGAAAAACTTCCTCTTTGATTCTTTCTCGTTTTTTTGAATTTGCAATCGGCGGAAAAACCAAAATTACAATTATACCGACAATCAAAATTACTAATAAAACTTCAATTAAAGTAGTTTTCTTTACTGTCTTTTCTTCTACCATTTTTACTCCTGTTTTTAAAAAAACTAAATTTAAAAGATGAAAAAATTTTGTCAAAGTTTTTTTATCCTATTTGAAAAAATTATATTTTATTTTATAAAATCAAAATTTATTGACATAGATGAGAGAAAAAAAATGAATTTGTAAAAATTAGAAAGGAGATGTAATGAGCAAGAAAATCTCGAAAAGTGCTGTAATTGGTAAAAACATAAATTTCGGATATAATGTGATCGTTGAAGATGCCGTGAAAATCGGAAGTAATTGCCTAATCGGGCATAATGTCGTAATTCGCAAAGGAAGTGAAATTGGAGATTGCGTCAGAATTGATGATAATACAATTATCGGAAAAGAACCACTTTTTTCTCCGCGAAGTATTTTTAAAGCGAAAAAATTTGTTCCTGCAAAAATTGGAAACGATTGTCTAATTGGTGCAAATGTAATAATTTATGTCGGCTCAGAAATTGGGGAAAAAAATCTAATTGCAGATCTTTCTACAATTCGTGAAAATGTGAAAATCGGCGATTTAAATATTATCGGAAGAAATGTGGCGATTGAAAATTTTGTAACTATCGGAAGTCGCTGTAAATTCGAAACAAATGTCTATATCACGGCATATTCGGAAATTGGAGATTACTGTTTCGTCGCACCTTGCGTCGCCACAAGCAACGATAATTATATGGCACGTGATCAGGAAAGATACAAACATTTCAAAGGCGTTACAATCAAAACTGGCGGAAGAATTGGGACAAATGCAACTATTTTGCCCGGAAAAATAATCGAGGAAGATGGAATGGTTGCGGCTGGTTCTGTCGTCACAAAAAATGTGCCAAAAGAAAAAATCGTGCTCGGAAATCCAACCCGAGTTTTTCGTGATGTCGATGAAAAACAACTTTTGAAAAATAATTTAGATAAATAAAGTGTAAAAATGAAAGCATTAGTGATTGTTCCAACTTTTAACGAATCTGAAAATGTTTCAGATTTGATTCCAGAGATTCTCAAGCAGGATAATTGTATCGAAGTTTTAATTGTGGACGACAATTCGCCGGATGGAACGGCAAAACTTGTTCAAAATCTTATGAAGGAAAATTCCAGAATTCACCTTCTTGAAAGAGAAGGGAAAATGGGTTTGGGGAGCGCATATATTGCTGGATTCAAATATGCAATTCAAAAAAAATATGATTATATTCTTGAAATGGACGCTGATTTTTCGCATAAACCTGATGATTTGCCCAACTTATTGGAAGCGATAAAAGAAAATGATCTTGTTATCGGCTCGAGATATATCAAAGGTGTGAATGTTGTTAATTGGCCTGCTCGTCGGCTGGCATTGAGTTTGCTCGCTTCTAAATATGTTAGGATTATAACAAAAATGCCATTAAAAGACCCAACTGGTGGATTCAAATGCTTTCGTAGAAATGTTTTAGAATCCATCAATCTTGATAATATCCTTTCTGACGGATATTCGTTTCAAATTGAGATGAATTATAAAGTTTGGAAAGGTGGATTTCAAATCAAAGAAATTCCAATAATTTTCGTCGAGCGTCGAGTTGGTCAGTCAAAAATGTCAAAAAAGATTGTCCGAGAAGCAGTTATTAATGTTTGGAAATTAAGATTCTTCTCAAAATTTTGGGAGAATAGAAAGAATCAAAGGACAAAAAAGTGATGAAAATAAAAAATATTCTAAATTATATCTTTATTATATTTGGCGCAATTTTGATGTCCCTTTCTCTCGTGCTATTCTTTTCTCCAAATAAAATTGCTGCTGGCGGCGTGAGTGGCTTGGCAATTGTCTTTCATCATCTTTTTCAAATTCCTATTGGTGCTACAATGTTAATTTTCAATATCCCGCTTTTCATAATTGGAATAAAATATTTAGGAAAACGATTTGGCGCTCGCACACTTTTTGGAATGATTGTCTTTTCACTTTTTACAGATTTTTTTGATAGAATTTTGCATCTTCCAGCAATCACAGATGAACCTTTACTTGCTGTGTTATATGGCGGACTTCTGATGGGGATTGGATTGGGAATTGTTTTTAGGGCGCGCGGCTCGACTGGCGGTTCTGATATTGTCGCACAGATATTTAGCCATAAAGAGATAATGACTGCTGGCACTTCATTTCTCCTGATTGATTTCATAGTAATCAGTTTTGCCGCTTTCTCATTCAAAGGTATTGAATATGCACTTTGGGGATTCATCGCACTTTATATCTCAAGCAGAATGATTGATGTAATTATTACAGGACTTGGATATGCAAAATCCTGTTATATTATCTCAGACAAATCTGAAATTATAAAAGATACAATATATGAAAAAATGAATCGCGGGGTCACATTTCTAAAGGGAAGAGGTGCATATTCCAAAGAAAATAGAGATGTAATTCTCTGTATTGTTTCCAGAAGGGAAGTTGCAAAGCTAAAAGGAATCATAAAGTTAATCGACCCAAATGCATTTGTGATTATCCAAAATGTCTATCAAGTTTTGGGCAAAGGTTTTAAGCCAGTAGAGAACATAGTTTAACAAATATTTTGGAGAGAAAATGACAAAGTTAGGAATAAATATTGACCACATCGCAACGATTCGTCAAGCAAGAAAAACAAATGAGCCAGATCCAGTAGAGGCGGCATTTATCGCTGAAAAAAATGGTGCAGACCAGATTACAATTCACTTGCGAGAAGACCGAAGACACATTCAGGATAGGGATTTGCGAATTTTGCGTCAGACAATTCAAACCAAACTAAATCTCGAAATGGCTCCTACTTCTGAAATGATTGCAATTGCAAAATCTGTCCATCCGGATTCCGTAACATTGGTTCCAGAAAAGAGGGAAGAGATAACAACTGAAGGCGGTTTAAATCTTGATATTGAGAATTTAGAAGAAAAAATAAACGAACTTAAATCAGCCGGAATTAAGGTTAGTTTGTTTATCAATCCAGATACAGAAATAATCAAAAATGGAAAGAAATTAGATGCCGATGCTATCGAAATTCATACAGGATATTTTGCAAATGCAGAATCTGAAAAGGATATCAAAAATGAAGTTGAGAGAATCAAAAATGCTGCAAGAACCGCCAAAAGATTGGAATTGTATGTTGCTGCTGGTCACGGAATAACCTATCACAATGTTCATTATCTTTCTGAAATAAGCGATATTCAAGAATTTAATATCGGACATACAATCATTTCCAGAGCTGTGTTCGTAGGATTGGGTTTAGCAGTTAAAGAGATGAAAAACTTAATCTCAAAATCTTAAAAATATCAAAATCGGAAGAATTTAATCCAAAAACATTTCCCATTTTCAAAGTTATGAAAAAAGCACTTTATTTTGAAAAATTAAAAGAGAATAAAGTTCAATGCAAATTATGTCCACAAATGTGCATTATATCTGAAGGAGAAAGAGGAATTTGTTTTGGAAGAAGAAATTTAAATGGTGAATTGTTCGCAGAAAATTACGGTAGA
Organism: Candidatus Cloacimonadota bacterium; assembly: GCA_014382495.1. GTDB lineage: Bacteria > Cloacimonadota > Cloacimonadia > JGIOTU-2 > JGIOTU-2 > JACNJR01. Next base: position 19,694 of record JACNJR010000049.1, read on the forward strand.
ACAATATCAATATCATTAGACCCAATCGAAAAAAAACCGCTTTATCACTTTTATCCTGGAAAAGAAATTCTTTCAATCGGTCCGAACGGTTGCAATCTCAGATGCAAGTTCTGCCAAAATTATCATATTTCCCAACAGCTGAGTCAGACAGAAAAAATTACTCCCGAAGAATTATTAAAATATTGTTTGCAAACAAAATCAGTCGGAGTTGCGTATACTTATACCGAACCATTTATCTGGTATGAATTCATTTTTGATTCTGCAAAATTGCTCCAAAAAAATGGAAAAAAAGTTGTCCTTGTTACAAATGGAATGATAAATGAGGAACCTTTGAGAAAAATTTTACCTTTAATTGACGCAATGAATATTGACTTAAAGGCCTTCTCTGACAGTTTTTACAAAAAATATTGTTCGGGACATTTTATGACTGTGAAAAATACAATCAAAATTTGCGCTTCTCAAACACATTTAGAAATTACAAATTTAATCATTCCAGAATTGAACGATTCGCAGAAAGATATTCAAAATTTAGTCGATTTTATTGCATCTATTGACGATGAAATTCCTCTTCATTTCTCGCGATATTTTCCTGTTTATAAATTGCAAAAATCTCCAACTCCAGAAAAAACTCTATTGCAAGCGTATGAAATCGCAAAAAGAAAACTGAAATATGTTTATGTTGGCAATATTCGGCTTTCAAATACAAGCGATACTTTCTGCCCGAATTGCGGTGAATTACTGATTAGCCGAGGAAGATTTTCCGCCAAAGTAACGAAGATTGATCGAGATAATCGATGCAAATCGTGCAACCATAAACTCAAAGGAGTTAACCTTTTTGTATAAAAAATTTCTTCAAAAGTTTATCACAAAAACTGATATTGGCTTGATAATTATCATAATTTTTATTGCTTTTGTTTCTGGATTTTTAATTTTTCAGCAAAAAAATTCATCGCCAAATTTTGCTATTTGTAAAATTAATGGAAAAGTTGTGAAAAAAATTTCTCTAAATTCTGATAAGATAATTAATTTGGAAAACGGAATGCAGTTAGAAATCAAAAATGGAAAAATTAGAGTAGTAAGTTCGAATTGTGCTGAACAAATTTGCGTAAAACATAGCTGGATTTCAAATCTTTCTGACATTATTGTTTGCGCTCCAAACCGTTGCATCATCTATCTCGAAGGATATAATCAAACGGAATATATTACAAAATGAGAAACAAAATTTTAGTTTTATCCGCATTTTCTGTAATTTCTGTTCTCTTTTTTATTTTCGAATCATTCGTGCCAAAACCAATTCCATTTCTCAGAATTGGACTTGCAAACATTTTTATTTTATTGATTTTAATCAAAATAGATTTTTCGTCGGCATTTATCGTTTTAATTTCAAAAGTAATTTTAGGCAATCTTTTTTCTGGCTTGCTCTTCACTCCAATTTTTTTAATTTCCTTATCTGGCAGCATTTTAGCACTTCTTGCAATGCACTTCGCAATAAAAAGTAATCTCGGATTTAGCTTAGTTGGAGTTAGTATTTTGGGAGCGACTTTTCATAATCTTGCACAAATTTCTGTCGCAAGATTTGTTTTGATTAAAAGTGTGAAAATATTTTCTTTAGTGCCGATAATGCTATTACTTTCAATAGTAATGGGAATCATAACTGGAATAATTGTAAGCGTTTTGAATGAAAAAATAAAATTTGAGTTGATGTATGAAAAAGGTTAAATTTTCCAGAGTTTTTTTTGCTGTTTGTTGCGTAACTATTTTCTTTTTTGGAATAATTTCCGCAGTAATATATTCGTATAGCAAAGCAATTCCGCCACTTTCACAATTAAAAGAATACGAGATGATAAGCGGAACAAAAGTGTTTGATAAAACTGGAAAATTAGTTAAATTGTTCGCGAGTGAAGACCGTCAAATTGTCCATCTTTCTGAAATACCTGACACATTAATCAACGCTATCCTCGCAATTGAGGATGACAATTTTTACAACCATTTTGGAATCGACCTGTCCGCGATTGGAAGGGCATTCTTGGCAAATATTTCTAAAGGTAAAATTAGACAAGGCGCAAGCACAATTACTCAACAACTTGCGAGAGATATGTTTTTCACTCTACAAAGAAATTTTTCAAGAAAATTCAAAGAGATTTTGCTCGCGATTGAGATTGAAAGAAGTTTTTCTAAAGATCAAATTTTGGAAATGTATCTTAACAAAACTTATTTTGGTGGCGGAAATTATGGAATTGAATCCGCCGCGCAAAATTATTTCAGCAAATCAGCTGTAGATTTAACATTGGCAGAATGTGCTTTATTGGCTCGTTTGCCACAAGCACCAAGTTTTTTAAATCCAATTTATAATTACGATATTGCTGTCGAAAGAAGCAAATATGTGCTTGCACGAATGCGTGATTTGAACTTCATTTCTGAAAAAGATTATGCGAGAGCGATTAACGATACAATTGAGATTCGGAAGAAGAGAAAAAAGAAAAATTCAGCAGATTATTTTCTTGAATATGTGCGAAAATATATTGAAAATAAATATGGAACATCTTCACTGTATTCTGGTGGGTTGAGCGTCTATACTACTATGGATTGGGAACTTACAAACTTCGCAGATTCCGTTATGAATTCACATTTGGCTAAATTTGAAGAGAAGATGAACTATGATATCAAGTATGAAGAATTCCCGCCCGACACAACAGATTTCGATACAAAATATGTTCAAAGTGGCGTCTTTGCAATCGACCCAAAAACTGGCTATGTCTCAGTTATGCTCGGCGGAAGAAATTTCAATCATAGCAAATTCAACCGAATGATTCAAGCAAAAAGACAACCTGGTTCCGCTTTTAAGCCAATTCTTTATACAACCGCTTTGGCAAATGGATTTACCGCCGCAACAATGATAAACGACTTGCCAATCAAAGTAATTCAGAATGACACGGTATTTTGGGAACCCAAAAATTATTTCGAAAAAAATTACGGACTGACACGCCTGCGAACTGCATTAAAACATTCCAGAAATATTCCTGCAATACGTTTAATTCACAATGTAACGCCAAGAGAAGTCGTAAAATTTGCAAAACAATTCGGAATAACGAGTCCAGTTTATCCTTACCTTTCGCTTGCTCTTGGAGCAACTGAACTCTATCCCGCTGAAATTATCACTGCATATAGCGTGTTGGCAAACGGCGGGAATAAAATAAATCCAATTTATATTACGAGAGTTGAGGATAAATCTGGGAAAATTTTGGAGCGACATTTTCCACATCATTCGAGAGTTATTAGCAAAGAACTCGCTTATGTGATGACCAATATTATGCAATCGGTTGTGGATGGCGGAACTGCTGCTGGAATTCGATGGCGTGGATTTTATCTGCCTGCAGCAGGAAAGACAGGCACAACAGACAATTTTCAAGATGCTTGGTGTATCGCTTATACAACTCAATTAGTTCTCGGCATTTGGGTTGGATTCGATGATAATATCACACTTGGAAAGGGTCAAGCCGGCGCTTATGTCGCTGTTCCACCTTGGCCATATATTATGAAACGAGCAGTTCATAATAATTCTCCAAAAGATTCAACAGGAAAAGCAATTATAAATAAAAGTATCTACGAATTCCCCGTTCCTGAAGAAATTACAATAGTTGCAATTAACGATACAACCGGTCTTATCGCGAAACCATTTTGCCGAAATATCTACAACGAAGTTTTTATCAAAGGAACCGAGCCAACAATTATTTCCGATACTTTGTCATATAATTTCGAGCCGATTGGAAAAGAAAATTTGAGTTTGGACACACTTTTTATTGACCTTGATAAATGGAAATAATATCAAATTTCAAAAGTCAAAAGCAAAAAGTCAAAAGTCGAAAGTCAAAAGTCGAAAGTCGAAAGTCGAAAGTCAAAAGTCGAAAGTCAAAAATTTCAAATAATATTATCTTTGTTTTGGAGTCGGCGAGTCCCTCGCCGTATTTAGCCGACGGAGTCGACTACTCCATATAATTTGCTAAAAAACGGAGAACGGAAAACTGAAAAAGGTTTAATTTTATGAATAAAATATTGTTCGTGTTTGTTCGTGTAGTTCGTGGCTAAAAAAGATTTACAAATGAAAATTATACTCACTCTTTTCCCATTTTTATTTGCATATTATTTCTATTACATTTGGATATTTATAAATGGGTTGAATAAAAAATATTTTCACGCAACTTCCGAACAACCATTCGTTTCCGTTATTGTCGCTGCCAGAAATGAAGAAAAAAATATTCACAATCTGTTAACATCATTAGTAAATCAAGATTATCCAGAAAATTCTTATGAAATTATCATCGCCAATGACCAATCGAAAGATTCTACTGCTGAAATTGTTCGAAAATTCCAAAAGAAATTTACCAACATCAAACTTGTTAATGTGAAAGTTTTTGAAGATACAATTTCCCGTAAAAAAAATGCTCTTTCGCAAGCAATTAATGTTAGCAAAGGGAAAATAATTCTCACAACAGATGGAGATTGCATCGTAAAATCTACTTGGATTTCTGGAATGGTTAAATATTTTGGCAAAAATGTTGGAATGGTTGCAGGTTTTTCCGTTCCGAATATTTTCAATTGGAAAAAAACAAATTTCACACAAAAATATGAATTTCTCGATTCACTTGCACTTTTTTCGGCTGCTGCAGGTTCGAGCGGAATGAATAAAATTTTCTCTTGCAGCGGACAGAATCTTGCTTATAAAAAACAGGTTTATTCAGAACTTGGTGGATTTGAGAAGATAAAAAATTTCATTTCTGGCGATGATATTTTGCTTATGCACTTGATAAAAAACAAAGATTATCAAATCCGATTTGCATTCGGAAAAGATACATTTAATCTGACAAAATCCGAAAAATCCTTCAAAAATTTCTTAAATCAAAGAATCAGATGGGCATCAAATGCAAAACCGATGTTTTCTCAAAATAGAGAATTTTCACTTTATCTTGTAGATGTTTTTTTGTTGAATTTTTTGATTCTTGCAATGCTGTTTTTTCAGCCAATATATTCGCTAGGAATGCTTATCATAAAAGGTTTGGTAGATTTTGCAGTAGTCAAAAAAGGACAAATTAGGTTTGGTATTCCGAAAAATCGTCTTTATGTTTTTCCAATATGGGAATTGCTTCAACCTATTTATATTCTTTTCGTTGGAATTTGCGGAAGATTGAATTTGTTCAAATGGTGAAAAATAGAAAACGGAAAAAGGGAAAAGGGAGAAAAGAAGGGAAAAGGGAAAAGTATAAAATAAAAATTAAATCTTTGTGCCTTCGTGGCTAAAAAAAAGACCCACCTCGATATGAGATGGGTCTTAAAGTTTCAGCTAACTGACTCTTTATTTGAGTAGCATCATCTTTTTCACTTCACTGTAATTAGCTGTCTTGAGTTGATAGAAATAGATTCCATTTGAAAGATTATTAGGGGGGGTCCAGGAGGAATATGTTCCACCTGAAGCATCAATAGTTTCAACTAACTGTCCCATTACATTATAGATATTAATGGTAACATTTGCATCCTTTCTATTTCCATAAATGGCATAACTGAATGTAGTTGAATTTGTTACTGGATTTGGATAATTTGCAAGATGAGTGTCTCTGAACAACTCATCAAATCCACCACCACCATTTTCAGGATCATATTCAATTACCGTACTATTATTTGTTTCTCCATCAATATCTTGTGTCTCAAGCCAGTAATAGTAAGTAGTATTCTCCATAAATGAATCATCTTCAAATGTGTAATCGTGAGTTTCTGATGTAGTTCCCTGTCCAGGAATTAATGATGCGTTGATTTTTTCTGCAGAAGTGAAAACATCATCTGTATTACGATAGACATTGAAACCAGCTACATCAGTTTCTGATTCTGTTGTCCAGCAGATTGAGATATAAGCATACT
>JACNJR010000023.1 GCA_014382495.1 Candidatus Cloacimonadota bacterium
GAAATATCTTGGAGTGGAAAAATTTTCTTATGCAGAAGTGGACAAAAAAAATCAAATTGGAGTTGCGCACGGATTGGCGTGGACTTCAGTCGGTGGAGTTATACTCGAAATTGAAGTAGAAGTTCTCGATGGAAAAGGAAAATTAGTTTTGACTGGAAAATTGGGTGAAGTTATGAAAGAATCCGCAAACGCTGCTCTCAGCTACGCCCGCGCACATTATTCAGAATTTGGCATCAACAAAAATTTCTATAAAAATAGCGATATCCACATTCATATTCCAGAAGGTGCAATCCCAAAAGATGGTCCATCAGCTGGAATTACAATTTCTGCTGCAATTATTTCAGCTTTATCAAAAAGAAAAATCAAAGCAAATTTTGCGATGACAGGCGAAATTACACTAACCGGAAATGTCCTTCCTGTCGGCGGTTTGGAAGAAAAATTAGTGGCGGCACAACGCGCTCGTATCGAAAATGTTATCATCCCTTTGAAAAATAATAAACAACTCGTTGAAATCCCAAAACATATCCAAAAAAATCTGAATATCTTTTCAGTCGAAAAAATGAAAGAAGTTTTAGATTTAGTTTTTGAGAAAAAAATAATTCTTCAAAATAAAAATGCAAATTCAAAAAATTTCAGAAAAAATTCAAAGTGATAATTCATCTGAAGTAATTATCAAAACAAATGGAATGGATTTGCAGATTTTGGGTTACATCCTCGAAACATTCGAAGGATACTGCAACTACACAACTATTGATAAAAAAAACATGAAAGTCAAAATCACGATTCCAAAAGATTTTCGTTCCGAAATAAAAAAAATTCTTAAATATTTACAAAATTTTTAATTTAATTAAAAAAAGTTTAATATGAAAAATAATATCAATATTTTTGAAGATGATAGATTTGCAAATTTCTTTCCATTGACATATATGAGGCCGATTTTTGACCTTCGTTGCGGAATTCTGAAATTACGACAGAAAATATCATTTATTTTTTCTGAAACAGATTGTAACTTAATTTTGCGAACGGAATTGGAAAAATTATACGAAAACCGTTTTCCACAAAAAAATATCAATAGAATTCAGAAAGGAAAAAATATTTTTGTTAATGGAAGTATAATTGTGGATGAGAAAGTCAAAAAATTATTGTTTTCTATTCCCAATAAAACTGGGCTATTCAATGAAAAAATCTGTATCGGATTCAGGACGGATTTTGATTCTGATGAGAAAATTAGTTCGGAAGATATTTCTAGAATTACAAAAAATATTTCGCGAAAAGAAATTGATTTTCCAGCATTTAATTATATTTGGGAAATCGTTGATAGAAATTCGAAAGAAATTATTTCTGACTACAACAAAATTGTAAAATCAAAGAAAAATCACCTAAACAATTATGAAAATTTTTATAAAATCAATTCAGAAAATATATTCATTGGAAAAGATGTTTCGATTGAACCAAATGTAGTTTTAGATGCAACAAAAGGTTCGATTTTCATCGATGACAAAGCGAGATTAATGTCAAATTGTGTCATCAAAGGTCCAGTTTATATTGGCAAAAATAGTGTTGTAAAGGTGGGCGCAAAAATTTATTCTGGAACTTCACTTGGAAAGATGAGTAAAGTTGGCGGAGAAATCGAAGAGACGATTTTTCAGGGATATTCAAACAAGCAGCACGACGGCTTTTTGGGGCATTCTTATCTTGGTGAATTCGTCAATTTGGGAGCCGATACAAATAATAGTAATCTCAAAAATAATTACAAAACTATCAAAAGTTATTTCTATCCGATGAAAAAATTTATTGATACAAATTTACAATTTTTCGGGATGGTCATCGGCGATCATTCGAAGTCGGGAATCAATACGACATTCAATACAGGATGCGTGATAGGGCTTGGATGCAACTTATATTCGGCTGATTTGTTCAGCGGATTTATTCCATCATTTAGTTGGGGAACTGCAAAAAAATTATATAATTATCGGTCAAACAAAATGCTTGAAACTGCCGAAATTGTAAAAAAAAGAAGAAATTTAACCCTGAATTCTATTGAAAAAAATTTGTTCATAAATTGCTTCAAAAATACAAAAATGTTAAGAGAAATATTTAATGGATAATAACTCAAAAAATGTCGCCGAAATTTACTTCAAATTTAATAGAAAAGATTATTTTCTTAATTCTGAAAACTTAAATTTGCGTGTTGGATTATATGTTATTGTCGAGGCAGATAAAGGGGCAGATATTGGGAAAGTTGCTGTGTTATCGATGAATTTAAATGAACTGAAAATCGAAACTGATGATTTGAAAAAAATAGTTCGAATTGCGGATGATAAAGATTTAGAGCGTCTAAAAAGAGTTCGAGAAATGGAAGCAAAAGCAAAGACACAATTTTTGGAATCTTTGAAAAAACAGCCATTTATTATGCATTTTGTGGATGTCGAATATCAGTTTGACGGCAATAGATTAACCTTTTATTTTATGGCAAAAACTCGAATTGATTTTCGTAATTTTTTAAAAGATTTGGCAAGCATTTTTCATACGAGAATAGAATTGCGGCAAATAAATGATTTTCAGGAAATTCGGCGACTTGGTGCTTTTGGTGTGTGTGGAAGAGAATTATGTTGTAAAAAATTTATTTCAAAATTACCAACAATTACATCACAAATGATGCGAGACCAAAATATCATATCGACATTTTCTAAAATTTCTGGAATCTGTGGAAAGTGGCTTTGTTGCTTTGCTTTCGAGGAAGAAAATTATCAGGAAATCTCAAAATCCTTTCCAGATATTGACGATGAAATCACAATTCGGAAAAAAAATATGCGAGTTAGAAAATGCAATTATTTATCCTCGACAATTCAATTAATTGATGAAGATGGTAACAAAAAAACAATTTCTCTTTCTGAATTTGATGCTATAAAAAATAAAAAGTCAAAACGAATTTAAAAAAATCAAAAAGGCACTAAAATGATGAATATAAATTCTATTGCAACCCGATTGTGGGAATTGGATGAATCCAAAATCGCTAAATGCAATTCTGCTCATAAGATTTGCCTGAATTGTAAAATTTGTCATATTAAAACGGGGGAAATAAAATTTCATATTCCTTCAAATGGAAAAAACATCGCGAAATTTATTGACCACACACTTCTAAATTCTGACGCAAAAGCAGCGGATATTATAAAAATTTGTCACGAAGCTCGAAAATATAATTTTGCATCGGTCTGCCTGAATCCATATTATGTGAAGCTTGCGAAAAAAGAAATGAACCAAAAAACTGTCTGCTCTGTTGTGGGATTTCCGCTCGGTGCCAACTCTGTTCATATCAAAATCGAAGAGTGCAAAAAAGCATTGAAAGATGGTGCGACTGAGATTGATATGGTGCAAAATATTGGCGAACTCAAAGTTGGCGGGTACAATTTTGTGCTGACAGAAATCGAGACAATTGCTGAGATTTGCCACGAAAACGACTCTATTTTGAAAGTTATAATTGAAACCTGCCTGCTTTCTAAGGAAGAGAAAATTATTGCCTGTTTGATTGCCAAAAAAGCCGGCGCAGATTTTGTAAAAACATCCACTGGATTTTCGCAAAGTGGTGCCACGACGGAAGATGTGAAGTTGATGAAAAGTGTTGTCGGGGATTTCGTCGGTGTGAAAGCTTCAGGTGGAATTAGGGATTTTCAAAAAGCACAAGATATGATTTCTGCAGGCGCAAACCGTATCGGTGCTAGTTCAAGTTTGAAAATTATCGGTGAAAAATAGTGAAAGTAAATCTCGCTGGTTTTAATTTCGATTTTAATCAAATAAAAAATTTTTCTTCTACAATTCATAAATTAAATAATTGCGAAAAACTAAAAGAACAATTTGATAAAATTCATTTCACACCAGAATCGATTGCTGCTGCTTATGCACGAATTAGTCGGTCAAAAAAACCGGTTGATATTCTTCGCCAAGATGCACTTGTCGAAATTTCGAAAAGCAGAAAATCTAACAGAGAAATTGTGTTTGAAATGGGGCATAGTTCCATCGCAGAACATTCTATTTTCAATTTTGATGTTATCGGAATTTCGCGCTATTTGACTGAATTTGTCCAAAAAAGTCGTTTGGTTTCTTACACGGAAAAATCACAAAGATATGTTACTCTCAAAGGTGATTTTGTTATACCAAATGAGATTGAAAATAATTCCGAAGCATCAAAAAAATTCCGACAAATAATTGAAAAACAAAACCAAGCATATTTTACTTTATGTGATTGTTTAGAAAAATTTTATAACTTACAGTATAATAGTAAAAAAGCAAAGAAAATTCAGAAGAAAAAAATAGAAACAAAAGCAAAAGAAGATGCAAGATATATCATCTCGCTCGCAACAAAAACTCAATTCGGAATGACAATTAATGCGAGAAATGTGGAAAAATTACTCAAGCGACTTTATGCGATAAATTTGAATGAAGCAAACGCTCTCGCAGACAAAATCTACAATAATGTGAAAACGATTTCGCCATCGTTGATTCGCTATACTAAACCTTCTGAATTTGATAAAAAAAGATATTCAACTTTATCGGAAAATAAAATTGAAAAAATTAAGAATGAAATTATATCATTTCCAGAAAATTGCGATGAAAAAATCTTAACCACTTTAATTTTTCGTGAAAATGGAAATCAATGGAAATCAATTTTTTCTAATGTAGTAAAAATGTCTTTTGAAGAAAAAAAGATAAAATTTTTGCGATATTTGGATGGCATAAAAAGTTTTGATTCTCTGCCAAGAGAGTTTGAAATAGGGGAGTTCATTTTTCAACTAAACATTTCTGCAAGTTGCTTTGCACAACTCAAGCGGCACAGAATGAGCACGATTATCTCATCTGATTATAGTCCAGAAAATTGCAAACACACAATTCCAGAAAGTATTGTAAAATGTGGCAAAAAAAAATTATTTGAGAATGTAATAAATGAAACCGAATTTTTTTATTTTTGGCTAAAAAAACATTATCCGCAAATCAAAAATTATATTTTAACAAATTCTCATAATCGCGGAGTTTTATTCAAATTTAATTTAAGAGAATTATGTCATTTCTCTCGATTGCGCGAAGATTCTCATTCGCAATGGGAGATTAGAAAAATTGCAAATGAAATTGTTTCAGAATGCAGAAAAATTGCGCCATTAAGCACTATGCTGATTTGTGGAAAAGATAAATTCGAACAATTCTATAAAAAATATTTGTAATGTAATGCACTTTTTTTTCAAAGAAAAAATTGACACAAATTTGAATTTTTAAGAAATAGAAAAAATCCTATGAGAAAAAAAAAGTATTTTCCGATTATAATCTCTTCGCCTTCTGGTGGCGGGAAAAGTTCTATTTGTGACGAAATTTTGAAGAAAAATTCTGACATAACTTATTCAATTTCCTATACAACTCGCAAGCCGAGAAAAAATGAAAAAAATGGTGTAGATTATTTTTTTATCACGAAAAATGAATTTCTCAAGATGCGGAAAAAAGGTGAATTTATCGAATGGGCAAAAGTTCATAATTTTTATTATGGAACCTCAAAAAAATTTATTGAAAATACATTATCCCAAAAAAAGTTCATAATTCTTGACATTGATACAGAAGGCGCAAAAAAATTTGTAAAAGAATTACCAGAAACTTTTTCTGTTTTTCTCTTTCCTCCAAATATGAAAAAATTGGAATTACGGCTCAGAAAAAGGAAGACAGATTCGGAAAAAGTAATTCAATTAAGATTGAAAAATGCAAAGAAAGAATTCAACGAAGCTTGGTGGTATAATCTTTTGATTGTGAATGACGAAATCCCAAGAGTCGTAAAAAAGATTCTTTCAGAAATTAAAATAAAAAGTGAAGGTGCAAAATGATAAACGAAAAAATGCAAGAATTCATCGAAAATAATAACTCAACTTACCTCTATCTCATATTGGCAAATGAGGAGCTAAAAAGATTGTCAAAACTGCCATATTTGACACGCAAAAAAATGGAAAAAAAATTGACAACATTAGCATTAGAACATGTTGCGGACAACGACATCCAAGATTATTTCGTTCCAGATGAAGAGGAACCTGAGGAAAAAATTACTGACATCATTGATGAATAAAGCGAAAAATTTTGAGCGACAAATTACGATTGAACAAAAATTGGAATTACTAAAATTGTCAGGTATAGACGAAGTTTTCGGAAAAAACTTTATTCCTGAAAATAGCAAAAATCTGCTTAAAAAACTTTTTGAAGAATTCCAAAATTGTCAAAAATGCAAATTGTCAAAAACAAGAAATAATTTCGTTATTGGCGAAGGAAATTCCGATGCAGAAATAATGTTTGTCGGCGAAGGTCCAGGTATGCAGGAAGATATTCAAGGGAAACCTTTTGTCGGTTCCGCCGGGAAATTGCTAACCAAAATGCTGAAAGCAATTAATCTCGAAAGAGAAAGTGTCTATATCACAAATGTCGTAAAATGTCGTCCTCCACAAAATAGAAATCCTGAAGCGGACGAAATTTCAACTTGTATCCCAATTCTTTACAAACAAATTGAAATTATCCAACCGAAAATTATCTGTGCACTCGGAAAAGTTGCAGGAAATTTACTTCTGAAAAAAGATACTACATTGGGAAATATGCGAGGAAAATTCTTTCAAAAAGAGAATTATAAAGTTTTTGTAACATATCATCCATCTGCACTTCTTTATCATCCACAATGGAAAAAACCGACTTGGGAAGACCTTCAAATGCTAATGAACGAATACAAAAAAATTAGTTAAACGGACGAAAAAGTGAGTGCTCAAAAAACTTATTCAAAAAATTCCAAATCGATAAATGGAACGATAAAAGTTCCGCCGAATGATATAAATGCGGAAGCTGCGGTTTTGAGTGCAATGTTGATTGACGATTGGGCCGTTGCAAGGTCTCTTGAGTTGCTGAATGAGGAAAATTTTTATAAAAGAGCTCACAGATTTATTTTTCGTGCAATGAGTCGTTTATTCGATGTGAATATTGAGATTGATTTGATAACTTTGATTGACGAGCTGAAAAAAGATGGGCATTTCGAAGATGTTGGCGGAACTTCGTATCTTTCCGAAATATCTGACATCGTTTCGTCGAGTGCAAATGTTGAATCTCACGCACAAATTGTTATCGAAAAATCTGTACTCAGACGCCTGATAAATACTGCAAATGATATTATCAACGATTGTTTTGACTCTGAAAAAGCGAGCAAAAGTATTGTTGAAAAAGCGGAAAAGGAGATTTTTAGTGTTACTCAAAACAAAATGATGGAAGGATTTCAACCTACCTCAAATATCATTCCGGAAACATTGCGCGATATTGAGAGAATTGCTTCTCAAAAATCGCAAGTTATTGGCGTTGCGTCAGGTTTTTCAAGTTTAGATTCCAAAACTGGCGGATTTCAGCCAGGACAATATATTGTTATGGCTGGTCGACCAAGTATGGGAAAAACTTCGTTAGCGCTGAATATTGCGTTCTATACAGCGATTCATCAGCAGAAAAAAGTCGGAATATTCAGCCTTGAAATGAACAATGAGAAACTTCTAATGAGAATGCTCAGCTCTGGCGCTGAAGTGCCGTTGACAGAAATGCTACACGGTTATGGAATTGACCAAAATAAAATTTTTCGTATCACAACAGTTGCGGAAAAATTATCTGAGGCGTCAATTTTTCTTGATGATCTTGGAAGCAATACGATGCAAGATATTCGTTCAAAATCAAGGCGTCTGCAGGCTGAAGAGGGTTTGGATTTATTAATAATCGATTATATGCAACTTCTGATGCCAGAAGTGAGCAAAACAAGCAGGCAACAAGAGATTTCTGAAATTTCGCGTTCGATGAAAATGCTCTCAAAAGAGCTCAAAATTCCGATTATTGCAGTTTCCCAACTAAGTCGTGCTCCAGAAAATAGAACCGATAAACGACCTATCCTTGCTGACTTGCGAGAATCTGGTGCAATTGAACAAGATGCCGATTTGGTGATTTTTATTTATCGTGAAGAATACTATAAAAAAGCCGAAGAAGTTGAAGAACCAGGAATCGCAGAAATTTTAATCAGAAAAAACAGAAATGGTCCGCAAGGAGATATAAAATTACGATTCAAAGGTGAATTCACATTGTTTGAGCCAATCGAAGAAATCTGATTTCTATGTCTTTCAACATCGTTTTGTATCAACCAGAAATTCCAGCAAACACAGGAAATATTGGACGGCTTTGCGTCGGCACAAATTCAGTTTTGCACATCATTAAGCCGATGAAATTTCTGATTACTGATAAATATTTGAAGCGTGCCGGATTGGATTATTGGAAAGATTTGAAAGTAAAATATTATCAAAATTGGGAAGAATTCATTTCTGAAAATTATGAAAAAAGAAAGTTTTATTTCACCACAAAATCAAATAAAATTTACTCAAATATAAGTTTCAAAAAAAGTGATTTTCTGATTTTCGGTCCAGAAACAAGAGGACTTCCAGAAAGTATTCTAAAAGCAAATTGGAAAAATGCATTCACAATTCCGATGAGCGAAAAAATTCGTTCCATAAATCTCAGCAATAGCGTTGCAATTGTTCTTTATGAAGCTGTCAGAAAAACAAGATTTTTTTAATTTTCTTGACTACAATTTCCAACATTGATTGAAATCTGTTTTTTGTAATTTGTAATTTGAAATTTATTTATCGGGGTGTAGCGCAGTCCGGCTAGCGCATCTGCTTTGGGAGCAGGGGGTCGGAGGTTCAAATCCTCTCACCCCGACCAGATTAAATTTAAAAATTAAAATTGAAAAATGAAAAATTTATACTTCATTTAGGAGGATTTCGTGAAAGATTTTACACAACTTGCACTTGACACCGCAACTTTCTGCGGAGCATCATATGCAGACATACGAATTATCGATTCAAAAACGCAGGCAATTTGCTTGAAAAATGGAGAAATTGAAACTCTGAACAACAGCAATTCACTCGGATTTGGAATACGAGTAATTGCAAACGGCTCGTGGGGATTTGCTTCAAGTTCAATTATGAATAAGAATGAAATCAAGAAGACGGCAGCTCTTGCCGTAAAAATTGCAAAGGCATCTGCAACCTTGCGAAAAGTTAGCGTTCGTCTCGCTCCAGAACCGGTTCACAACGACATTTGGACATCTCCATATCTGATAAATCCATTTGATGTTCCGATTGAAAAAAAGCTGGATTTGCTTTATAAAATTGATGAAATTTTACGAAAAAATAAGCTGATAAAAATTGCAGAATCAGAAATGAGTTTTTTGAATGAACATCAATGGCTTGCAACTTCTGACGGAACATTTATCGAGCAAAATCTTCTTCGAAGTGGTGCAGGATATTCGGCAACTGCTGTGAAAGGTAAAGAAGTTCAAGTCCGCTCCTATCCTGAATCTCACGGCGGGCAGTATACTCAAATGGGATATGAGTTTATTCTCTCAACTCCATTTTTGGAAAATGCAGAAAAAGTGCGTGAAGAAGCGATTGCTTTACTCTCTGCTCCAGATTGTCCTGTTGGCAAAAAGGATTTGATAATCGGCGGAGGTCAACTTGCTTTGCAGATTCACGAATCAATCGGCCATCCATCTGAACTGGACAGAGTTCTCGGAATGGAAGCAAATTATGCGGGCAGAAGTTTTATCACAACGGATTTGTATAAGAATTTTCATTACGGTTCGCCAATTGTGAATGTCGTGGCAGATGCAACAGTTCCAACTGGTCTCGCAACTTTTGGTTATGACGATGATGGTGTTCAGGCTCAAAGATATCATATTATTCAGAATGGGCTTTATCAGATGTATCTAACGAATCGTGAACTTGCTCATATTATTGATGACAAAAGAAGTCGCGGGTGCAATCGTGCAGACGGATATGAGAGCATTCCAATGATACGAATGATAAATATTTCGCTGATGCCAGTTGATGGCTCTCTGGATGACCTGATTGCTGATACAAAAGATGGACTTTTTGTCGAATGCAACAAAACTTGGAGCATTGACCAGCGTCGTCTTAATTTCCAATTCACAACAGAAATCGGTTGGGAAATCAAAAATGGCAAAAAAACGAGAATGGTAAAAAATGCTACATATCAAGGCATTACACCGAAATTCTGGCAAAGTTGCGATGCAATCTGTGGAAGAGATGAATGGCAATTATGGGGAGTTCCAAATTGTGGGAAAGGACAGCCAAGCCAAAGAGCAGAAGTTTCTCACGGCGCTGCACCGGCAAGATTCAAAAAAGTAAATGTTGGAATAAAAAAGTAAAATGAAAAATATCCAAAAATTGTTGGTTCTCCTGTCCATTCCTTTATTAATAGTTGGATGCACCTGCCTGGAAATCTATACTATAAAGAAAGTTACTTCTAACATTCCAGATAAATATCAAGAGAAAGTTTTTGATGCAATCAAATCAGCAAAAAGTAATAAAAACGAGTTAAAAAAAGTCCTTCATCATTACAAAAATGAGCCGAAAAAATTAGAAGCAGCATCTTTTTTGATTGCAAATATGAAAGGTCATAAATATGTTGAGTTTGGTATTTTTGATTCATTGGATAATCAGATTGTATATGATGTTTTGGATTATGAAAATTATCATCAGATTACTAACTATCTCGATTCATTGGAGACAGAAATTGGTGAATTGCATTGGGATAAAGTTATGGAAGAGATAGATATAGAAACTGTTTCAGCCAATTATCTCATAAAACATATTGACCTTGCTTATGAATCATATAACAAATTACCGTGGACGAAAAATCTTGGTTGGAAAACTTTTATGGAGTTTGTACTTCCGTATCGTGGCTCATCTGAGCCGATTTCTGATTGGAGAACTTATTTCTGGGAAAATTTTGCATCTTTCCGTGATTCTACTGATGAGCCGATAGAACTCGCAACAATGATAAATAAAAAGTGCAGAGAGATGTTTACTTTCAAAGATGTTTACTATCTGCATCCCACAGATTTGGGTTTGGAAGAGATGCTGGAAACTGGTTGTGGCAGGTGCGAGGATATGACAAATTTCACGATTTATGCAATGAGAGCAAACGGACTTGCCGTTACAAGTGATTACACACCACATTGGCCCAATAGTTCAAATAATCACGCCTGGAATGTGCTCATTTTGTCGGAGAAAGAAGCCATTCCTTTTATGGGAGCAGAAGCAAATCCGGGGGATTATTCTATCGGAAAAGTTGCAAAAGTGTATAGAAAATTATTTTTTGAAGAAGATGAAACTCTCGCAAGTAAATTAAATGAAGATGAAAAAGCTCCTGCCTGGCTCAGCGGAAAAAATTACAGAGATGTTACAAACCAATATACAGAAACCACAAATGTAAGGATTGACAGTTTGAATTCCGAGAAGAGATTCGCTTATCTTTCTATTTTCAATTCTAATAAATGGAAGGCAATTCATTGGGCAGAAATTGATTCTACTGGCAATGCAATTTTCACAAAAATGGGCAATGAGATTATCTATTTGCCAATGTATTTTGTTGAAAGTGATACTTTAAAAGATAAAGATGATAAACCTAAATGGGAATTAATCGAAGCAAATAATCCATTTCTTTTAACTGAAAATGGCGAAATAAAGAATTTTAATAATCAAAAATTGGAAAATCGTGAAAAAATCGAAAATAAATTTGTCATAAAAGAAGTGCCAAAAGGACTTAAAATTGAACCAGAAAAAGAGTATGAATTTTTAATTTGGGAAAAGGGAGATTGGACAACCTTGATAGATACAACAGCAGTTTCTGATTCCCTTGAAATTGATTATTACTATCCAAAATCATTATACAAATTACAGCACGATGAAGATGATGATGAGAAGGTGAGAATCTTTACAATTGATGATGAGATACAAATATGGTAGATATTTTGCCACGAACTTTCACGAACAAACAAAAAATTTTAATTAAAATATTAAAAGCGAAACAGTAAACCATTTCGCTGAATCAAAAAAATCCCGATAAATCGGGATGTGCTTTCAAAATTATAGAATGTTTCAACATTCTTTTTTCGTCTCAGCGAGAATATTTATGTTAGCGGAACCTTATGTGTTTTCTGGAGTGTAAATAAGTAATATGAAAACTTTTGTAATAAAAACAGATTATCGTATAGAGCTATTTTCCTTAATTGCTTTCCTTTCAAAATTAGAAGGCAAATGGATTATTGATAGAAGTGATAATTCGTATACAAAGTTATTAAAAGACAAATTCATAAAGTTTGCTGATCATCAAGCAGTTGTTGAATTTCCTAGAATGTGGGATAAAGGATTATGCTGGGATGCAATACCTTTTCTGGCATTTCATTTAAAAGATGATTTATTATTTATTAACAAAGATGATATTTCAAAACGATTAATAGCAAGATATGATGGTGATTTCAGTGATGTTATCAAGTACTTAACAATTGTACAAAATTTTGCATTACTAACAGATTATAAGAAATTTTATTATTCTAACATGGATGATGCGTTTATTTCAGAAGTTAATGCAAAAGCAAAAGAATATCCAATAATCGAGGACTTAGAGAATTATCTTAGACTAAAATTGAATGATTCTACGGTAATCATGTCTAACTTATTCATATCTTCTTTTGGTGTAACACTGGGAACTGAAAACAGAAAACAAATCTATTGCGTAATGAGCGGATACAGTCTAAAGGTAGCACTAAAACACAATGGCCTTGATAGATCATTGTTGAGCATAATCTGGCACGAATTTTTACATTCAATAGTAAATCCTTTGTCCGATAAACTTCTTGAAAATCCATTGGAAATGTCGGATAATCAAGTTAAGTGGTATTGTAAACTAAATGAGAGTATAATTTGGGCAATTACTTTTCGTTTGTTGTTTAATGAGAAAATAGTTAACAAAAAAGATGAAGAATGGTATTTCAATAATGCATCTAATAATGGAGCTCCAAAAGCTAAAGAAATGAATTTACTATTGATAGATTATGAAAATGATGAAAGCATATATAATAATTTCGAAGATTATTATCCAATTTTGCATCAAGAATTTGGTCGTTCACCAAATGAGTAATGAGAAAAGGTTCCGCTAACAGCGTGTCGGCTGTCCTGTCTCGTGGTGCTTTTGTCCTGAACCTTCCGGTTCAGGGTTTGGGTTGTTCGTTTTGGCGTGATCGTTCCGATCCCGCTGCACACGGTAAACATTCTCGCGAAGAAAAAAATATTAATCTTTTGTTCGTAAAAGTTCGTGGCTAATACTAAAACTCAGTTGAACTTGAGAAGTTGAAATTATTAATCTTCATCGCTGGCACGAGAAAACCACCACCAAAAAACGCACTTGCAATCTCTCTATCTTTGCCAATCTCCTCAATATTTGAAAATATATTTATCACACTTTCAGTAAAACGCATATTTTTAAGCGGCTTTGTAACCTCACCATTTTCAATAAGGAAAAATCCATCGCGTGTCATTCCGGTTGTCAACAATGTAATCGGGTCCATCAGATTTGAATAATGAAAATGCGTAACCAAAACACCTTTTTTCGTATTTTTTATCATTTGCGGAACGGAACTTTTTCCCGGCTTGATACACATTGCAAAAGGATAAGCATTCTGACTTGGCAATGGAATCGAATGCCCATTATTTTTGACACCTGTCTCTTTTGCAATCCATCTATTTGTAACAAAATTTTTTGGAATTCCATTTTCCACCAAAGTGATTTTCTGAATTGGAGTTCCTTCAAAATCGAACGGCAAACTGCCAATTTCCGGATTGTATGGGTCTTCAATAATTGAGAAATTTTCGCTAAAAATCTTCTTATTCAATCCATCTTTAAGAAAGGTCGTTCCTTCAATATAATCCATCCCATTAAATCCCTTCCAAAGCAAGAACAGCACGAATTCTGCAACTGCTGCTGGCTCCATAATAACAGTATATTTCCCAGGTTTTAGCTCATTTGGAAATTGGCTTTTTTCAGCTTTTTCAATTGCGATTTCCGCAGATTTTTCAACATCAATTCCATTAATATCTTTTTTGATAACCTCGTTCCAGCCAGAAGCAATACCTTTCATTGCTGTTATGCTGAAAGTTGCTTCAGTTGAAGATGTGTATCCAAACAATCCATTTGAATTTGCTATTCCCATTTCAGAAGTTTCGGTTGAAAAAATACCCGCTCCTTCCAAGCCATTTTTTTTGCAGAGATTTACTGCTTTCGATACTTCTAATGCTCTTCTTTCTGGAGTAGTTTTGTCGGTTGCTTGCGAAAAATTATTTACTTTTTTATATTTTTGTTGACCAAGAAGTGGTAATAATTTTGAATTATTTTTTTGCAGTTTTGTGACAGAGATTGCATTCTCCAATGTCTGTTTTAATGCATCTTCTGAAAACGAATCTGTCGTGGCTGTGGCTGTCTTTTTTCCGATAACTGTTCGTATCCAAAGATGCAAATTTTCATTGCTAACATTTTGATGGATATAATTCTCTGCATATCTTGTCAAAGCATTTTTTGATTTGAAAAGTAAAATTTCTGTCTCATCTGCGGTTGATAATGAGAAAATTCTGTCCACGACTTTCTTAAATTCGTTTTCACTATTTTTTTTCACTTTGAAACTCCTTAAAATCTGAAATTGTATTCAGTTTCTATTTTCAAAAAAATGATGTCAAGAATTTTGAAAACATATATTTTTATTGACATTTATTTAGATAATCGAGATATGTATTCGCGAATAAAATTTAAGAGGTAAATAATGCCATCAACAGTAGTTTTGGGCGCCAGTTGGGGCGACGAAGGGAAAGCAAAAATTGTCGATACACTTGCAGAAAAGATGGATGTTATCGTCAGATTTCAAGGCGGATGCAATGCAGGACACACAGTTGTGCACGAAGATAAAAAATTCGTCGTTCATATAATTCCGGTCGGAATTTTACATCCCCAAAAAATATGTATAATTGGAAATGGAGTTGTGATAAATCCGTATCAATTAATTGCTGAAATCGAGGATTTGCAAAAACAGAAAATATCATTTGAAAATCGTCTATTCATCAGTTCACAAGCACATATCACACTTCCGATACATACATATTTGGACGAAATGAACGAGAAGAAAAGATCTAAAAATGCGATTGGCACAACAAAGAGTGGAATTGGTCCGACTTATGCGGAAAAATCTTCTCGCTCAGGAATTAGAATTTCTGACCTTCTTGATTCAAAATATCTTTCTGCACGAATTGACAATATTATCAATAGTAAAAAGGAATTACTGTCCGATTGGATCGATAAAAATGATGTAAAGAAGATGAAAATGGATTTAATAAATATTGGCAAGAAGATAGAAAAATCTATTGTCGATACTCCAATTTTGATTAATCGTTTTCTCGATGAAAATAAAGATATTCTTTTCGAAGGTGCGCAAGGAACCCTGCTGGATATTGACTTTGGCTCATATCCATTTGTGACATCTTCGAATGCTTCGATAGGTGGAGCAATCACAGGTTCGGGAATCAATCCAAAAAAAATTAATAAAATAATTGGAGTTATGAAAGCATATTTTACCCGCGTCGGAAATGGACCTTTTCCCACTGAATTGAAAGGTAAGATAGGGAATTTTATAAGAGAAAAAGGGCAAGAATTCGGTGCCACAACTGGACGCCCAAGAAAATGTGGCTGGTTCGATTTAGCCGCAACGAAATACTCTTCGATGATAAATGGCTTTGATGAAATTGCTCTTACAAAACTCGACATTTATTCAGGATTGAAGGAAATAAAAATTTGCACACATTATGAAATTGATGGTGAAAAAATTGACTATTTCCCAAATAGAATTCAACAACTTGAAAAAGCAGTTCCAAAATTCATCTCTCTTCCGAGCTGGAATGAAGAGATTTCTGATATAAGAAAATATTCAAATTTGCCCAAAAATGCGAAAATTTTTATCGAAACTCTTGAGAAAATTATTAACTTGCCAATAACGATAATTTCAGTTGGCCCAGAAAAAAACCAGACCATATTTCGAAATAAAAATTAGGTGTTTTTAATTATGAAAAAATTATCTTTTTTGTTGATTTTAATACTATTTGCTCAATTTTCATTTGCAAATGTGATTGATGAATTTCAGTTTGCGAAGGAGATGTACGAAGATACTTTGTATGAAGAAGCGATAAAAAAATTTGAGGAAATTATTCAGCAATATCCGACATCTTCTGAAGCAGAAGAATCGCAATTTTATGTTGGAAATGCATATATTGCGCTTCAAAAATATGATAAAGCAATTAGTACTTTTCAGCATTTAATTAAAGCATATCCTGATTCAAAATTAATTCCAAATACAATGTATCAATTGGCGGAATCTCAATTTAAAAATGAAGATTATGAAAATGCTGCAAAGAGTTATCAGCAACTAATAAATAACTTTCCACAAAGCGATTTTAGTATTCTTTCTCTGCAAAAAGTTATTAAATCTTATCAACTTTCTGGGCAAAATAGTCAAGCGATTTTGGTTGCGAATAACATCATTAAACATTATTCAGATAAATCTCAAATTCCCAAAATTTATCTACTTCTTGCTGAACTTTATTCCGAAAATAATATGCAAGAATATTTTGAACTTACAATTGAAAAAATCATCACAGATTTCAGCAATTCTGATGCAAAATGGATAGCAATCGAGAAGCTGGCAAAATATCATCATTTCAATAACAGAACCGAAAAATCACTCAAAATTATCGAAGAAAATTTAACTGAATTGATTCCGCGAGAGTTCGAAAAAAATCTTATTTTGCTTTATGCAAATATCCTCTTTGAAAATGAAAATTTTAATCTGGCAAAGGAAAATTATCAAACTTATTTTAGAAAATATGATATGGAAAAAAATCTCGATGAAGTCGCATATAAAATAGTTTTAACGAATTTTGAATTAGAAGATTTTGATGAAGTTATGCAAAATTGTTCTGATTTTCAAATTGAATTTCCTGAAAGCAAATTTTCTGTTCAAATAAAAATTTTGATGGCTAAGAATTATTTGAAATTAAAAAAATATAACAAATCGTTGCAGAAAATTGATGAAATAAAATTTGATAAATTATCAGAAAAAATTCAATATCAAATTTTGATGTTGCAAATAGAAATTTTTGAGCAGCAAAATTCATTTGAAAAAGCCATTGCAAATTATCTTACACTTTCACGAAAATATGAAAAATTTGCAAAAACTGACAGTTGTTATTTTCGCATTGCACAAATTTATCAGAAAAATCTAAGTGAATATTCTACCGCAACGAAGTATTATCAGATGATATTGAACACCTTTCCACAATCGAAATTACGCCAACAAATCCAAATTGAGATGGCTGAATGCTATCAAAAAATTGGGCAGTATGAAAATTCTTTGAGAATGCTTCAAAACCTTGTGGATAAAGGAAATTTGAGTAATAATATCGAAAGTGAAATTCTTCAGAAAATTCAATATATTCAAAAATATCAAATGAAAAATCAAGACGAAGCTTTTGAAAAATTGATGAACTGTTTTATTCAATATCTTACAAAAAAAGATGAAAATCTTGCACTGATTTCGATTATTAAAATTTACAAAGAAGATCTTAAAGAGTTTGAAAAAGCGATTGAAATTTTCGAGCAAAATCCAAAATTGGAAAGTAATTCTGAATTTTTGCTTTTGAAAGGCGAAACATATCAAGATTTCGCAAAAAAAATAGAATATCGTGACAATCAAACTTCTGAAAATTATTTTAATGAAGCAAAAAAGACATTTCAAAAGCTAATTCAAAATTTTCCAAAGTCAACGGAATTAACATATGCAGAATATTATCTAATAGATTTGAATCTTCGAAAATTCGATAAATTGTCAGAAGAATATATCATAAAATTAAAGGAATATTCCACAGAATTTATCAATAACCATAGCACTTTCCATAAGATTGGAAATGTCTATTTCAAATTAGCAAATGCTCTGATTCATTCTAATGGTGATGAGCAACAAATTATCCAAAATTTAAATCAGGCAATTGCTCTTTCATCCGATGAAAATATCACAAATTCAGCGCATATTTTGCTCGGAAATATCTATCTGAAAAATAAAAGTTACAATGCAGCACTAAATCAATATCGGGATATCGACAAAGAAATTATCTTCGGAAATGGAAATTTTTTATTCAATTATGGACTCACCCAAATGCACTCAAATCATCTTAAAAAGAGTTTGGAATGCTTCAAATTTTTTGTAAATAATTTTGAGCAAAATAATAATTTTATGGACGGAATCAAAAATCTTGCATATATTTTTGAGAAATTAAATCAGACCGAAAATGCGATTTATTATTATGAATTTTTTGCTTTAGATAACCTTGATGACGCACTTTGTAGAACTTTGAGAAAATTATATCAGAACACATTTGAGTATGAAAAAGCTATTGAGATTTCCCTGAAAATTGAGAAATTTACAAATGATGATAGACGAATATTGGCTGGCATTTATCTCGAAAATGAAGAAATTAAAAATGCAATTTTCCAACTTGAAAAAGTTATTGAAAATGAGGATAATAAAAATCAAAAATTGCAAGATATTGAAAAATTGGCTAAAGTAAATTTCGATTTGAATTACTATCAAGCAGCGATTGATAATTACAAAAAAATCTTGAAATTGACTTTCGAAAATAAAAATCGATTTTCTGAAATACAATTTTTAAATTGGAATATCATTGCAGAAAATTTGATTATTTCATATTATCGGATAAAATCAAGAAGCCAAGCAGAAGATTCTGAAGATGAGTTTAAACACCTACTAAAAGGGAAGTTAGACATATTATCTCACCTTTTACTTGAACGCGGAATTTACTATTCTAATTTGGATTTTGATAAAACTAATAAATTTTTTGATGAGATTATTGAAAATTATTCTGATACAAAATACGCGGATGATGCATTTTTTCAACAAGGATTATTGGCTCTTAAAAATAACAATTTTGACTTGGCAATTGAAAAATTCACAAAGTTAATTGAAAAATATCCAAAATCGGAATTGTGTAACAATGCAAATCTCAAACTTGGCTCAATAAATTTTTCCAATGGGAATTATAAAAAGGCACTCGAATATTATCAATTTGTTATTCAAAATGATGCGGAAGGTTCGCTTGCAATTCAGGCAATTGAAAATTTTGCCCTCACTTGTAAATCAATGGGAGAATGGATGTTAGCAA
Source organism: Candidatus Cloacimonadota bacterium (assembly GCA_014382495.1). Classification (GTDB taxonomy): domain Bacteria; phylum Cloacimonadota; class Cloacimonadia; order JGIOTU-2; family JGIOTU-2; genus JACNJR01. The sequence continues at coordinate 19,170 of JACNJR010000023.1, forward strand.
TTGAAGCATATCAAATGCTTATCGAAAGATTTGGAACTCCAAAAATAAAACCACACACGCTTTTTGAAATTTCATTCTGTTATTATCGTGATAAAAAATATCAGAAAGCGATTGAACTTTTTGAAGAGATTTTGCCAAAAATTTCCAAAAGAAAAATGAAAGCAGAGATTTATTATTGGATTGGCGAATCGTATTTTGGTCTGGAAAAATATGAGAAATCCATTGAATCATTTCTGAAAATTGTCTACAGCTATGCCGATTTTCCAGAATGGGATGTGAATGCAAATATCAAAATTGCAATCTCATATGAGAAGCTCTATAAACTTCCAAAAGCAAAATATTTTTACAATAATGTCATTACAAAATACGGTTTGGAAAGTAAATGGGGTAAAGAGGCAAAACGATTATTGGATGCTCTACCATAATCCAAATTACAAATAATTTGTTGTGAAAAAATTAATTCAAAATTTCTGAAAATGAAAAATATCAAAACGATAATATCATATCTGAAGCCGTATAAAAAAACAATATTCTTGGGCGTTTGCTGTCTGATTATTGTTGATGGACTTCAGATGATTGTGCCAAAAATCATTCAACATATTATCGATTTTATGCACTTGCCAGATTTCTCGTTGATGACAATTTTTAAGTTTTCAGTTTTGATAATTATCCTTGCTGTGGCAATGTCAATTTTGCGATATTTGTGGCGACTTCTATTTTTTCAAAATGCTTACAAAATTGAAAGAAAAATCCGAAATGACTATTATGACCATCTGCAGAAACTCTCTTCAAAATTTTTCCAAAACCACAATACGGGCAAACTAATGGCTTATGCCACCAACGATTTGCGCGCTGTCAGAATGCTTTTTGGGATTGGTGTTGTGCTCGCCTTTGATGTGATTTTAATGTTCGTTGCCACACTCTCATTGATGATAAATATCAATTTTCACCTGACAATTTATGCGATAATTCCTATGCCAATTGTGATTTTTATAATGATATTTTTTGGGAGAAAACTTCATCATCTTTTTGGGAAAGTTCAAAAAACATTCGCAACAATGTCGGACAGCGTTCAGGAAAGTATTTCTGGAATTCGAGTAATCAAATCATTTGTCCGAGAAAAAGCGTACAAAAATAGAGTCGGCGAAATCGCATTTGACCTTATGAAAGAAAATTTGCATTTGACGAAAATTTGGGGAATGTTTTTTCCCGCGATGTTTGCAATTATCGGAATTAGCTTACTGTTAACTCTCTACTTTGGCGGAACAAAAACTATTCTTGGCGAGATAACGATAGGGGAATTTGTCGCATTCAACAGTTATCTGCATATGCTGATTTGGCCTGTTATCGCCATCGGCTGGATTGTAAATCTTTTTCAGCGAGGAACAGCGTCTCTGAATAGAATTCAAAAAATTATGGACGAGAAACCTGAAATTGTGGATACTAAAAAAGTTGATAAATCTATTAAAAAGATTGATGGAAAAATCGAATTTAGAAATCTAACTTTTTCTTATCCAGACAGCAAACATATTATTTTGAATGGAATTTCTTTCTCTGTAAATCGTGGTGAAACTTTGGCAATTGTCGGAAAAACTGGCGAAGGAAAAAGTACATTGATTAAACTTCTCACACGAATAAATAATCCTCCAGAAAATTCTATATTTATCGATAACAAAGACATTTACAAAGTTCCTCTTTCGATATTAAGAAAAAATATTGCAGTCGTCACACAAGATATTTTTCTCTTCTCAACTTCAATTGAAGAGAATATAAAATTTGGCAAATCTGAGGTCTCTGGAAAGGAAATTGTGAATGTTACAGAACTCGCACATTTTCAGCACGAAATAACCGAATTCAGCCAAAAAATTAAATCAGTTATCGGCGAAAAAGGTGTGTCACTTTCTGGCGGACAGAAACAACGACTTGCGATGGCGAGAGCATTGATAAAAAATGCTCCAATCTTAATTTTGGACGATGCTTTCTCTTCTGTCGATACCCAAACTGAAAATATCATTTTGGAAAATCTGCAAAAACACAACAAAAACAAAACCACGCTCATCATCGCCCATCGTATATCAACGATGCAACATGCCGACAAAATTATTGTTCTCGATAAAGGAAAAATTGTTGAAAAAGGGAACCACGAAAAACTTCTCAAATCCGGTGGCTTATATTACGATATTTATCAAAAACAGAGATTGAAAGAGGAATTGAAAATCTAATGAACACATATTTCGAAGAAAAAGATACTGATAAAATTTATGACCGTCGCCTTATGGCGCGTCTGCTCAAATATCTGCTGCCATATAAATCATATTTTATCATATCATTTTTTATATTGATTCTAATTGCACTATTTGCCATTGCCATCCCATACATCACAAAATACGCTATTGATGAGCACATAAATCCATCAATAAAGCTTATCGATTTATCTGAATTTTCTGAATTGCAAGAAAATTTTGCAACTCAATATCAAAAATATATTATCGAATTTGACGAACAAAAATTTCTGATAAAAAGTTATAATATTAATAAATTATCTACTAAACATTTTCAAAAAATAAATTCAAATAATCTAATCGAAGATGGATTTTATGTTATTTTTCCTCAAACCAAAGCAAATAATAATCTCGCTAAAAAATATCCAAATACATTTCAAAAGTTTGGAAATCACTTCATCGTTGAGCAATCAAATCTAAAAAATTTATCTCCCAAAGATACGAAAATATTGCGTTCTGACGACATTCGCAGTTTATGGAATCTTGCAATACTTTTGTTTGTAATTCTGATTTTGGAATTTTCTTTCAGTTATCTTCAGATTTACCTGACTCAATATGGTGCGATGCATTCGATGTATGATTTGCGAATGAAATTGTTTGGTCATTTGCAGAAACTTCCACTCTCATTTTTCGATAAAAATCCGATTGGAAGATTAGTCACGCGAGTTACAAATGATGTAAATTCACTTGCAGAAATGATTGGTGAAGGATTGATTACACTTGTTCAGGATTTGGTTATGATGCTCGCAATTCTGATTATGATGTTCGTGATAAATTTCAAATTAGCACTTATCACATTTACTGTACTTCCATTTGTTATATTTTTTATGATAAAATTCAAATTTGATGTGAGAAAGGTTTATCGAGCTGTTAGAATCAAACTTGCAAAGATAAATGCTACGCTTTCCGAGAACATTTCTGGAATTCAGACAATACAGCTTTTTCATCAAGAAGGGAAAATGTCTTCGCATTTTAGAGAAATCACAAAGGAGTACTTTAATGCAGAGAAAAAACAGTTAAGAGTGTTTGCACTTTTCCATCCATTGATTGATTTGATGGTTCATATCACGATTGCATTGATTCTCTGGTTTGGAAGCGGAAGAATTCTCGCTAATATGATGTCGCTCGGAGTTCTCGTTCTTTTCATTAGTTATGCACATAGATTTTTTGACCCACTTTATGATTTGAGTCAAAAATATAATATTTTACAATCAGCGATGGCTTCGTTAGAAAGAATTTTCAAATTGATGGATACTGAACCGGAAAAATTAGTTGAGTCAAAATCAGAAAAAATCAGCGGAAATATAGAATTCAAAAATGTCTGGATGGCGTATGACAAAGATGAATATGTATTGAAAAACATAAATTTGAAAATTAAAAATGGTGAAAAAATTGCTTTGGTTGGTGCAACTGGTGGCGGAAAAACTTCGCTGGTAAAATTGCTTAGTAGTTTCTATCCATTTCAAAAGGGCAAAATATTTATCGACGGAAAATCAATCACAGAATATAATATATCAGATTTACGAAAAAATATTGGAGTCGTTCAGCAGGAGGTATTCATCTTTTCTGGAAAAATGAAAGACAATATTGCACTTTATCAAGATGATTTTTCCGATGATGAGATTATCCAAGCGGCCAAATATGTGAATGCCGATAAATTTATATCGAAATTACCAAACGGATATAATGAAGATGCGAAGGAAAAGGGGAGTGTTCTTTCTGCTGGGCAAAGACAGCTCTTGGCTTTTGCCAGAGTTTTGGTCCGCAATCCAAGTATTTTTATTCTCGATGAAGCGACTTCAAATATTGATACAGAAACCGAAATACTCATTCAGGACGCACTGAAAAAAGTTACGAAAAATCGGACATCAATTATTATTGCTCATCGTTTGTCCACGATTCAAAATGTCGACAGAATTATTGTGATTCACAAAGGAAAAATTGTTGAGGAAGGAACACACCAGCAATTATTGAAAAAAAGAGGATTGTATTTTAACCTTTTTAAATTGCAATATAAATAATATAATTTTAACTTTATCACAAAAAAATTAGCAAATCTTGACAAAATTAATATATTCTACAGAGAATAGCAATTCTAAAAATAGACGAGGAAAAAAATGATGGGATTAAAAGAACTAAATGGCTGGACTTGTGCAAAAAGAAAGACGGATTAAAAAACTGGATTGATAGACAAATTATTATGTCAAAAAAAGAGTTAGCGTGAATAAAGTTTTAAGAGAATATGAAGATTTGCTAATCCCCAAAAAATATAGCAATAACACAATAAAAACATATTGTAATTATTTTAAAAACATAAGGGAAAAATAAACGCCATATGTCGTATATACAGACATTGTGTGGCAAGCATAGGACGATCGTCACGCAAAAAGTAACACGACAGAAAAAATGAAAATAGATATAATGTTTAATTTTTACACAGACGCAAATGGTGGCGACCCGGACAGTACAAGTCCGACACTTCGCTCATATCATAAAATACTATGGAGTAAACCATTGCCAAACGGACAAACTTTTGAATTGGACAATAAAAAAAGTGGAGCGTATTTGTATCACAAATCGCAACTTGGAGAGTTCAATTTGGGAAGTGATGCTATAACTCACTCGTATAGAAATCAGACGAGAAAACAATGGTTGATAAAACAAATTCCAAACGAAGTAAACGAACTTTTTGACATTGGTTCGACAATTGGTGCTTACACACTTTTTCCGAAAAATAAAATAGACAATAAGTTTACAATCAATCAAGCTCGTGGAGTAAACAGCTTAATTGACGACAGGTTTGACCTGACTTTGGAATGCATCAGGCTTTTTTACTCAGGACAGCAAAGCCCACTTTACGACACATTTTTAAGGTATAAAAATTTTTTTGACTTGTTCGAGAACTTTAAAGGTTATATCAACTTTTTTTTACTCAACGACCTTGTTGACGAAAATGAGAATATTAAGTTTTACTTGCCATTTGATAATTTCAAAACAAGACCAACATTTGCGGACATTGAAGAATACTTGACTTATAAAAAAGGAGTAATCGACTTCATAAAAGCACGAAATAAACGAATTGACAACTATGCTAACAAACAGACGACAGAATAGAATGCCAGTCACTAACACGCAATATAAAAAATTGGGCAGAAAGTGCTAAATATGAACATATTAACACTAAATAAACAGTACAGTAAATTGAAAGTGTGGTATTTCAAAATGCCCAACATTTTCATATTGCCACCGTTATCGGTAAGATTTTGGAGTTTATTCTATATATACTATTAAATTCTTTTAGGTTATCAAGGGAATTAATATGAGCACAGATTTAACATTTTTTACAAACGAGCCAAATGCAGCATTAG